>NZ_JBNDYG010000031.1:0-73859 GCF_049893405.1 Paenibacillus sp. Dod16 | reverse complement strand
CATACCCGAAGGTGATGAGGTGTTCCATCCTATGTTTGACTTGCTCATTTCTTAACTGACGAGAATTTGTTCAATTCTCTATTTCAACGTCCCACCAAAGTGGTTCGTTTTACTCACTCGTTGTTCAGTTTTCAAAGATCAATCTGTGTTTCTTGTTTGTCATCCGCATCTCAGCGGCGACTTTTATAATATATCATACTTCCTATCAACTTTGCAAGTACTTTTTTTAAAAAGTTTTTTGAAGTTGGTTTTGAAGTTTGATGGCCGCCGGTTGGCGGCATCACCTTCGAAAAGGAAGCGAAAATTAATTTACCATATACTTAGCCGGTTAGTCAACACTTTTTCGTAAAATTAATGTTTGATTTGCGGAAACTTCCCGTTACGTGCATATTTGGAGAGTTCCTTCTGCGGTGCAAACCGGGCATACATGCGGAACACCGTTTTATATCGGTTAGCAATAGCCTGCCTGATGTTTTGGTCCAATCGTTGGTCGCTCAAATCCAGCAGCATCTCATCCAGTTCTTTTCGCAGTACATAATCAAGCTCTTTGCACTCTTTTTCATTGAATAGCATTCCCAGCATGATAGGACCTCCTTGTATAGTTAAGTGAACATGTAACGTCACTTCAATCGGATTAAAGCTGCTCTTGCCTATGTATTGGTGATTAACCGTATTGGCGGGATCTCTAAACCGAATGAATGCTGTCTGCACATTATGATGAACGTCCTGTCCACGCAGCTCTCTCTTTACTCTGCTAAGCTGCTTTATTAGGTATGCACAATTTCAGGGAAAATTATGACATCAGCCACAATGTAATTGTACTTTCGATCACTGCCGCAATGAGCAGCAGCACGACAACCCATAAGGATGCAGTACCCAGCTTGCGCCAAAACCCGCGCCACTCCGCGCCTATCCCGCTTCTGCGCTCCCCTGTTGCCACAATACTTCTCAATACCAGCCCGCCAAAAGCCAGGCCATACCCGCAGGCAATCACAATGACCGGTATCTCAATGATCCCATGTGGCAGCAGCCCTTTCACAATCAGATCAAACAGACTCTCTCCGCTCTCCCCCACAACCTTCAGCAAGAAACCTATCACCATGCCATTAATGACCAGGAAGAAGAACGGTATTACGCCGAGCAGCAAGCCTGAGAACATGACCAGCACGCTCTTAATGCTGTTGTTAAGAAAGATAAAGACAAAGAAATTCCATTCGGGATGATCGGAGGAACCGAGCTGCTGGCTAATCTCCCCTAATCCTTGAAGCTGACCTAGAAGGAATTGCTCGAACCCCTCTGAACTTGCTCCCGCCACGATTCCGGCGATAAATAAGACCGCTGCCAAGAGCAATGCCTTCCGGATCGATCTTAAATCTCTGAGAAAAATGCTAAAACGTAACATTCGCTACCTCCTAAATTGGTATAACTCGCAAGTACGAGCATATGTTGAAAGTAAACAAGCTATTGCACACTGAAGGGAGAGGGGCGCACGTATTATGAATTCTTTTTATGTATTCAACGGCAGAAAGATTAAGCGGTTTTTCTTCGTCCTTGCCGCGGCGATCTTTGCAATCGGCGTTATTTATGTGGAGAGTGACAACATCTCGGTCTTCTCCGAGAACAACCCGTCAGCGATTTACAGCGTGTCTACGGATAAGAAACAGATCGCTTTAACGTTTGACATCAGCTGGGGCGAAAAACGCGCAGAGCCTATTTTACAGGCCTTAAAAGACAATGGAGTTCAAAAAGCAACCTTCTTCCTGTCTGCGCCATGGAGCAAAACACATCCCGATATCGTGAATGCCATTAAGGAAAGCGGATATGAAATCGGGAGCCACGGCTTCAAGCACGATAATTACAGCACGCTCACCGATGAGGAAATACGCAAGCAGATTTCTTCGGCACATACTATTTTAACCGCAATGACCGGACAAGAACCCAAATTAATACGAATGCCTAACGGGGATTTTGACAAAAGAGTGCTCGGCATAGCCCAGAGCCTTAACTACACGGTGATCCAGTGGGATACCGACTCCAGGGACTGGAAGAATATCGGCGTCGACAAAATTGTGGACCGCGTCGTCTCCAAAGCACATCCGGGAGACATCGTGCTGATGCATGCCAGCGACTCCGTGAAGCAAACACATGAAGCTCTCCCTCTCATCATCAAGGAACTGCGTAATAAAGGCTACGAGTTCGTTACGGTAACCGATCTGCTTCAACAGGGCAGCGCCCAAGGCACCGAGGTTCGTGATCACGCTTCATTGCAGAAGAGCATCGAGGATGCAGGCGGACTTTAAACGCTCGAGAGGAACCCTGTAATTGAATCCTGTAATTGAATAATGTTTAACAAAAAAAGAGCTAAGGTGTTAGCTCTTTTTTTCGTCTTGTGTAACTTTATGAAGCGTCAGAATTTGGTATGCATTACAGATTAGCAATGGTACCACCATAAAGATCGTGGCGTTGCTGACTCCAATTTGCAGTACACCGATAATCTCCACAATGGAAATCGCCATCATGAAGAAGAGGGTCGGAATCCATGCATTAGCATTCGTGCTCTTCACTTTGAGATAAGCAACAACAACGGCAATAACCAAAATGGAAATACCTAAAATCAAATCCTGCTGCAGGCTAGTGGATCCGCCGACAAAGGTACGGAAGAACATTAGCTCCAGCAATGCTAGAACAGCCAACACAATCTGAATGTACTGCCAAGTCTTTCGGCGGAATATGCCTATCCCCATATAATTTAAAGTCAGGTACGCAAAAAAGCCCATCTGGGAGTATACGCTCACCAGTGCCCCGGAGCCCAACAAAATCAGCGGGTATATCAATAAATCGGCCATTCCCGTAAATTCGATCGCGCCATTAAACAACTGCAGGATCAAACCTACAATTAATGCCGCCACTGCCCCGACGAGCAGCGTTTTCAAAAACAATTTAGACCACTTTCGTAAGCTCAACTACTTCCACCCCCACAGATCA
Source organism: Paenibacillus sp. Dod16 (assembly GCF_049893405.1). NCBI lineage: Bacteria > Bacillati > Bacillota > Bacilli > Caryophanales > Paenibacillaceae > Paenibacillus > Paenibacillus sp. Dod16. The sequence continues at coordinate 70,874 of NZ_JBNDYG010000031.1, read as the reverse complement.
TTATTTTACCAACGTTCACAATAAAAAACCATTCTGAATCCGACATATTTCTGCAAATCCATCACATACTATGCGAAGAACCGTAAGAAAAACATCGATCGAGCGTACTTCACCAGAGGACCTACCTATAATGCTGCGGATGTTTTTCTTGCGATTATCGAATTTGTTCGGCTTCGCTTATAAATTCAATGATCTTAAAAAGGAGGACAACGGTAATGAAGTGGCCGTTATTTCGTTTATGTATTATCGTCTTCGTTGCTGCCGTGGTGCTTACCGCTTGTGGTGCAGAACAAAGCTCGTCCCCGCAGCTCGGATATAAAGAAATCAAGTCCATGGTCGTCGACATTCTGAAAACCGACGAAGGTAAAAAAGCGGTAGAGGAAGCGCTGGGCGGTGGATCTGGCGGTTCCTCCGGAAGCGGCGGATCCATGGGGATGCGGATGATGTCCGCCCAGTCGGGGGATCAAATTCGCATGGCCGTTAAGGATACACTGGTATCGGAGGAATATAAGAAGGAAATTGAGAAGATTATGACCGATCCGCAATTCGCGGGTGATTTTGCCAAAGCCATCAATTCCGAGAGCAAGCAGCTGCATATGCAGCTCATCAAAGACCCAACCTATCAAAAAGCGATTCAAGATATGTTAAAATCTCCGGACGTGATGAAATCGTTTCTTGAACTGACCAATACCCCGGATTATCGCAAACAGTCCATGACCGTGATGCAGGAAGCTATGCAGAACCCGCTGTTCCGCATGGAGGTGCTGGAACTGCTTAAAACGGTTGTAAAAGACGAACTTCAGCCTAAAGTGGAGAAGAAAAAAGAAGGACAAGGACAAGAAGAGCAAGGCGGCGGCGGTGGTGAAGGTGGCGGTGAAGGCGGCGGCGAAGGAGAAGAAGGCGGCGGTGAAGGCGGCGGCAGTTAAGCAGCACTTCCCCATCTCTCCCATAAACATTAACAGGCTCCCTAACTAGGGAGCCTGTTTCATTATATGCTTATTGACCATCTAGATGGATTCCTCAAGCTTGCCTGCAATCCTTGCGGCGATTTCATCGTAGATCCCTGCGCTCTCGGTACCTGCCTTATACACCGACGGGGAGAAGTCCGGCTCTGAAGGGTGGTTATCCGGCGCTCCCAACGGAAGCTGCGCGAGCAGCTCGGTATGAAGCGTTTCGGCAAGCTTCCCTCCGCCTCCACGACCAAATACATAATCCTTCTCCCCGCCATGGGAGCAGACATAATAAGACATGTTCTCGACGACGCCTAAGATTTCATGATCGGTCTGCAGGGCCATGGCACCCGCTCTGGCAGCTACAAACGCCGCCGTAGCATGCGGGGTGGTTACGATGATCTCTTTGCTCTGCGGAATCATCTGATGCACGTCCAGCGCCACGTCCCCTGTCCCTGGCGGCAGGTCCAGCAGCATGTAGTCCAAATCCCCCCAAGCGACATCCGTGAAAAATTGACGCAGCATTTTGCCAAGCATCGGTCCGCGCCAAATCACCGGACTATTCTCGCGGATGAAGAAGCCCATGGACATCACCTTGACACCAAAACGCTCAACCGGATGGATGACACCCTCCTCAGTTACGGACGGCCCCTCTTCAATGCCCATCATATCCGGTACGCTGAAGCCATAAATATCCGCATCAATCAAGCCTACCTTCTTGCCTTGCCGAGCCAAAGCTGCAGCTAAATTCACCGTAACGGTGGATTTACCCACGCCGCCTTTGCCGCTTGCAATCGCAATGAAATGAACGCCGGATTGCTCGCTAAGAAGCATATTCTGCTCCATGCCGGCGGCATGTCCTTTTGTCAGCTTCTCGCGATCGTTATCTTCCTCCCGGGCTGCTCCGCTAACGGCATTGTCCAGAGGGCGCATGCGGATATGTATATCCTCTGCCCCCATAGCTTCAAGAATTTCTCTGATCTGCGCCTCCAAGGAAGCGCGTACATCTTCACTGCTGTAAGTCACGGATAATCGGACCGTGCGTTCCTTCACAACAATATCTCGAATACGCTGGAGCTCCATTAGGCTCTTCCCGGTTTCGGGATCGCGTAAAGGCTGGAGTATCTCCTGTACCGTTTCTCTAGTCAGCATATAAGCACCTCTGCTCTATGTAATGGAATAGACAATGTTTCGATATTCCTGTCCATTATACCATTACTCTGCAGCTTGTGACGACTCGCTGGCGGACTCTCCGGACGTATATCGCAAAATGCCATTATACACAGAAGCTGCGACCTTTCTCTGGTATTTCTCATCCCGCAGCAATTCGGATTCCTCCGGATGGGACAAGAAACCGACCTCTACCAAGGCAGAAGGCATGCGCAGGGCTTGAAGCAAAAATATCTTATCATCCGTTTTGGCCAAACGCTGCGTATTCTCCAGGTTATGCCGTATTTCTGCCTGAATCAATTCAGCGAGTTTTTGACTTTCCCCGTTATTTGGAGGGAAAAAGGTCTGCGCCCCTCTCCACCGATTGGACGGAATGCTGTTCAGATGCATGCTGATAAACAGATCCGCCTTACTCTCCTCGATCATCCGAACGCGTTGCTTGAGGTCTTCCGTTTTACGCTTGGAATACCCCTTTGTGCTTTCTGCAGCCAGGTCATAGTCTCCTTCTCTTGTCATAATGACGAGTGCGCCTGCCTGCTGTAAATAATCACGCAAATACAAGGTGATGGCCAGGTTTACATCCTTCTCGATGACGCCTTGTCGGCTTACCGCCCCCCCATCTGGCCCGCCATGTCCTGCATCAAGGGCAATGACTTTGCCGGCAAGCGGCAAACTCCAGGTATTCGACGTTTTGGCAGAGGGGATTTCGTATGTTACAACGACAATGAGCAGTGCCAGCAGCGCAGCTCCAATCAGGGTTTGCTTGACTCTCTTTAGCGATATCCATACCGTAACCTTGTCCGATCTCCGCCTGGACATAACAAAACCACCTCGTCCCATGAGTTGTTCTACTCCATCATATGGGACAAGGTGGCTATTTATGCCTTGGTTAGACCGTAATCTGCTCTTTCATGCCTTCGATTAACACTTGCGCGACTTCAGGGCGCGTAAATTCCGGTGGCGGGCACTGTCCTTCGCGAAGCAAGCCACGAACCTTCGTTCCCGACAAGGTCAGATGAGCCTCCTTAGGATGAGGGCATGTTTTGCTTGAAGCCATGTTTCCGCAAGTGGTGCAGAAGAAGCTGTGCTCAAAGAACAGCGGGGTAATACCCAACTCTTCTGCAGTGAAATTCTTGAAAATTTCCTGAGCCTCATACGTGCCGTAATAGTCACCGACTCCTGCGTGATCCCGGCCAACGATAAAATGGGTACAGCCATAGTTTTTACGGACCATTGCATGGAATATAGCTTCTCTAGGCCCCGCATAACGCATGGCAGCCGGAAATACGCCCAGGAAGGTGCGATCCGCTGGATAGTAGTTCTCCAGCAAGGTCAGATAGCTCTTCATTCGCACATTGGCAGGAACGTCATCCGATTTGGTCTCTCCTACAAGCGGATTGAGGAATAGTGCGTCTACGATTTCCATGGCACTCTTCTGAATGTATTCATGTGCACGGTGAACCGGATTACGTGTCTGAAAGCCTACAACTGTATTCCAGCCCTTCGCTTTGAACTGTTCCCGGGTCTCTGCCGGATCAAAATAAAACTCGCCAAACCGTTCCGGCTGCGGACGATTCAGCACTTGGATCGGCCCGCCTACATAGATTGAAGGACGTTCGAAAAGTTTCTTCACGCCGGGATGCTCCGGATCATCCGTCTTAAATACTTGAACAGCCTCAGCTTGCTGATCCACCTGATAGACGCTCTCTACATCGATAACGCCGTAGACGACCCCATCTTCTTCGCCTACAAGGGCAGCCTTCTCGCCGACGGCAAGTTTAGCCGCTGTATGCTCATCAACAGCCAGGGTAACCGGTATGCTCCAGACCGTACCGTCCGCTAAACGCATAGAGGAAACCACAGACTTGTAATCCTGCTCGTTCAAAAATCCTTGCAGTGGCGAAAATGCCCCGACCCCGATCAAATCCAGATCCGAGATGCTCCAAGCGTTTACGGGGATCTTATGAAGAGTGTCGACCTGTTTCAATAAATCTTCACGCTCTGCTCCTTGGGCTACCCGCTGTACCAGCGTACCGCCATGAGGGAGTATGGCTGTCATGAATAATTCCTCCTTCTTATGCTGTAACTGTACGATCCTAAGTACATCATGATTCGTTTATTTATGAAGTCCGCATTCCGTCTTCTCATGACCTGACCAGCGTCCAGCACGTGGGTCTTCTCCTGGCATGACCTGTCGTGTGCAATATTCGCAGCCAATGCTCGGATAATTCTGATCATGCAGCGGGTTGTAGATGATCTCATTAGTTCGGATATAGTTCCACACATCCTCGCTAGTCCATGCCGCGATCGGATTGAACTTCACCAAACCGAACTTGGTATCATATTCAATCTTCTTCGAATTCGCCCGGGTAGGGGCTTGATCTCTTCGTATCCCTGTAATCCAAGCCTCATACTGAGACAGAATCCGGGTCAATGGCTCTACCTTTCGGATGTTGCAGCACTCATTCGGGCTGACGCTCCATAATGCTTCACCATACTGTGCCGCTTGCTCTTCCGGCGTAATGAGCGGAGAGACCCGCACGAATTCCAGGCCATAACGTTCGGCCATACGATCCCGCGTTTCGTACGTTTCCTTGAAGTGAAAATCGGTATCCAGATAAAAAATATCCGTCGACGGGCTAATCTTTTGAATCATGTCCACCAATACCACATCTTCTGCTCCAAAGCTGCAAGCAAACGTTATATTGGGAAATGTCTTGATCGCATATGCGATGACTTCCTCAGCCGATGCATGCTCTAGCTCTTCTGCTTGCACTCGGATCAAATCCTCTTTCTCCAGCAAATTCATGATTGGATGCCTCCCCCGATATTAATCCCGATAATCCTACTGAAATAATATGAATTAAATACAGTATAAAACATTCCTAATAAATGTCAACATCAAATCGTTACCATGATAAACGAAAAAACCCTTCCTGCATAAGCAGAAAGGGTCTTCTTTCTCTTCGATTTCCAAACATTTTAACAAATACCAATCTTAGTCTGTTGTTGCCACCGATACCTCTTTAGCTCTAGTACCTGCGCCGGCACTCTTCCCTTCCGAGTCGTCGGATTTGGGAGCGGATGCCTGATTCGTCGTTCGCAGCGGAATCTCCTTTAAGAAGAACACAAGCAGCAGCGCGACTACGAGGACTAACGTACCTGTGAGGAACACCATGGACAATGTATTTCCAAGTGCATCGCGGATACTGTCGATCATTTGCGCGAACAAAGGCTGTACATCGGCAGGAAGACTTGCCTGCGTTTGTTCAATCAGCGGTTTATTCATCAGTGTCTGCGGATTAGCGAAGGACAACATCTGCTGTGCCAGCTGTGGATCCACCGTGCTAAAATCCGGTGCATTCGTCGACTGAAGTGCTTCCTTCAAATTCTTCGTCAGATTATTCGACATAACCGTTCCCATAACCGCGATCCCGATTGTGCCGCCGAGATTACGGAACAACTGGGATGATGCCGTTGCTACACCGAGTTCATTGTGGGGTACCGCATTCTGCGTAGCCAGCGAGAATACCGGCATACCCAAACCAAGACCGATACCAAAAATAATGGTACTAACTACAGTAAGCCAAATGTTGTCCATGAACACCATAATGCCCATACCGACCATCATAATGGGAACTCCAAGAAGTGCGTACCGTTTGTACTTACCACTTTTAGCGATGAGTTGACCTGCTATAGCACTCGTGCCCATCATGAAAATCGACATCGGGATGGTTACATAACCGGCATAGGTTGGTGAGATGCCAAGCACACCTTGAACATAGAAGGAAATATAAATCATGGCACCCATCAGACCAAAGTTCATAAAAAATCCAATCAGATTAGAAACCGTAACGACACTATTTTTGAACAAACTAAGTGGCAATACCGGCTCCTTCGCCTTCATCTCTACCAAGATAAAGATAAAAGCCGATACGACTGAAGCTGCGATGAGACCAATAATCTGCGGTGATCCCCAAGCATATTCCGTACCAGCCCAAGAAAAGGCCAGCAGTAAAGGAACGATGGACGTTGTAAGGAATAAGGAACCCAAATAGTCAATGGACTGGCCAGGCTTGCGTTCAACCTTCGGAAACAACGTCCAAATCATGATAAAGGCTACTACACCCAGCGGCAGGAAGATCCAGAATAACCAACGCCATTCGATGTTATCGACCAGATATCCGCCAAGTGTAGGGCCAAGTACACTGGAAAAACCGAATACCGCGGTCATCAGACCCATCCATTTGCCACGTTCGCGCGGTGGAAATAAGTCCCCGACCGACATAAATGCGGTTGATTGAATAATACCGGCACCTATACCTTGAATACCGCGATAAATAATGAATTGATACACGTCTGTTGATGTACCCGTCAGGAAAGCCCCTAACATAAAAAATAATATACCTATCAAAATAAACGGCTTACGCCCGAACATGTCGGACAGCTTACCTACCAATATCGTTGCGATCGTTGATGTTAACAAATAAATATTGATGGTCCATGTATAATAATCCATGCCATCAAGAATGGCGATAATCCGCGGCATTGCGGTGCTCGTTATCGTCTGGTTAATGGCTGCGAAGAACATCGCAGCCATGATCGCAATCATAATTGAAACTTTACGTTTAAGCGTTAAATGCTCCATGCTCCACCTCTACCCGTTGTTGTGATTGTCTTTATCTATGTTTGACAGCATCAAGGAGAAGATTCTTCTCAAATGCTGAATGTCTTCCTCAGAGAGAAAATTGAAAAACCCCTGAATCATTTCCTTCTGATCCTTCTTCACTTTCCTAATTACATCTAGACCCGGTTCCAAGAGTGTGATGTTGACAACTCTCCGGTCATCCTCTGCACGCTCTTTTTGCAAGTATCCTTCCGCAACCAATTTATCCGTTAGGCCGGTTATAGCCGGCGGTGTTAAAGACAAAGCTTCGGCAAGCTCCGATACCTTCAGTGGCCCTCGCAGCTTTAATACATACAGCACCTGAAATTGTGGAAAGCTTAAGTTGTACTTCCCGGCGCTCGACTTGTTCCATTCCTGATGAATGTTCTTCAGCAGTGCCCGGAACATCGACGACACCTTGAAAATCTCTTCATTGCGATCCAACCATATCCCCCCCTTCTCTTGTCCGAAAATTACTTATTTAATTAATGATTAAATATTAATTATTTAAGTACTTAATTAATTCGCAATTAATAATATATCTCTATTTACATATCAAGTCAAGTGGTTAACGATGTAAGATCATCCCTATCTACATCCATCTATTCGCAGGTTGTGCACATCATGTGAACAACCGGTTCTAGATTTGGCCAACGAAATCGGAGTGAATTGTCCATCCTGTGAATATCTTTGTGGACAACCGCTTTCTCTAAACATAAAAAAGCCCTTGACCATAATGGCCAAGGGCTTGGTAAGTCGCAAATATTAACGTTTGGAGAACTGAGGCGCGCGACGAGCTGCTTTAAGACCGTATTTCTTACGCTCTTTCATACGAGGGTCGCGAGTCAGGAATCCAGCTCTTTTCAGAGAAGGACGGAATTCTGGATCTGCTTTCAGAAGAGCACGGGAGATACCGTGACGGATTGCTCCAGCTTGACCGGAGATGCCGCCACCGTGAGCGATGACAAGCACGTCATATTTGCCCAGTGTTTCTGTCAGATTCAAAGGTTGTTTAACGATCAGCTTGAGTGTTTCCAAACCGAAGTATTCATTAATATCACGTTTATTGATGACAATGCGTCCTTCACCCGGTACGAGGCGTACACGTGCTACCGAGTGTTTACGACGACCTGTCCCATAGTATTGTACTTGTGCCATGAAACTGTCCTCCTTTATAATTAACCGCGAAGTTCGTAAGCTTCTGGTTTTTGTGCTTCATGTGGATGTGCTGTGCCTGCATATGCTTTCAGTCTCAGCTTCATTTTCTCGCCCATGCGAGTTTTAGGAAGCATGCCGTGAACCGCGCTTTCGATTACACGCTCTGGGTATTTCGCAATCAGGTCTTGAGCTGTAGTTACTTTCAATCCACCTGGATGCAGGGAGTGACGATAGTATTTTTTGTTCTCCATCTTTTTGCCAGTGAGGTGGATTTTCTCGGCGTTGATAACAACCACGAAATCCCCTGTGTCAACATGTGGAGTGAATTGAGGCTTATGTTTGCCGCGGATCAGAGCCGCAACTTCACTTGCCAAACGGCCAAGCGTCTTGCCTTCGGCATCAACGATGTACCATTTGCGCTCAACTTCATTTGGCTTCGCCATATAGGTGGTACGCATGTATAGTTCCTCCTTGTATTCGTCCGAAAATCATCATTAATTTTCATTATTTATCTTCATTCATGTTTAAAGCATTGTCATGGTGTTGCAGTCTTGCATTCGGCATTTTCTTAACCGGGGCTGTGGGAGAGCCGTTAAGAAAACACAACTTATATAATACAGGATTACGCCCACTTCCGCAAGTGTTTTTTGGTTTTCCACCTTACACCATGCGTGTAATTCAAACAAGTCGCCCATCACATCCAGAAGTGATTTCTTCTTCTTTATGTGATCGCCTTATCCGTGGTCTGATATCGACGGGCATTGGGTTAGTCCTTTCCGGCGATATCATACTCCACTTCCCATAACATCAGGCCCTTGCCCATGGCTGTCGGGCCGGCTGCTGCCCGGTTTTTGGCTTCCAGTATGACCAACATGTCATCCGGATGGCGCTTGCCTTCTCCTACCTCAATCAACGTCCCCATAATGATCCGAACCATATGCTGCAGAAACCCGTTCCCGGATACGTACGTATGAATGACTCCTTGATCTCTCGTGCCGGGACGGCACATAGACGTATCCTTCTCGATCCAGGCATCAAAAATAGTACGAACGTGAGACGGCTTCGTTGACTTCCGTGACGCAAACGTTGTATAGTCATGCGTTCCGATCAGATGAGAAAGTCCCTGCTCCATGGCTGCGATATCCAGTTTCCCATGATGATGGATCTGGTACCGCCGATTGAATAGATCCGGATATTGGTTAGCATTGATGGTAAAACGATAGGTTTTGCGTTTCGCTGCGTGCCGGGAATGGAATTCCATGGGTACCTCCATCGCATCCGAAACCACGATATCTTCCGGCAGCCAGGTGTTTAATGCCATACACCAACGCTCAACGGGAATTGGAGAAGCTGTGTAGAAATTGAATACTTGGGCACGAGCATGCACCCCAGCATCTGTCCGGCCTGAAGCCGTAATCTTGAGCTGTTCACCAGACAAGCGGCGGATCGCTTCCTCCAAATAGTCCTGAATCGTGTGGCCACCGGGCTGGGTCTGAAAGCCGTTATAATCGGTACCGTCGTAACTGACCTTCATCAGAAGATTACGCATTGCTGACCTCCTGAGTATAGCGGAAGTTTTCTTTCGCTTATAGAATGTCATCAGCTTCGCTGATAACTTATACATTCTACATCCATCAAAAAAAGAGCCCCATAGGAGCTCCTTTTCATCATGTTAAGCCGAACCCTTCGAGTCAGCCACATGACTAGAAGGTCCCCGTTATTGTTGCCCATGGAGTAGTCGAGACGAGTCGAACCAGATGATCGACTATATCTCGCACCACTTCCCGTTCATGGCTCCAAGAATAAACATCTACAGAGCCGGGCATACATAACTACAGTCACTTCAATGGAACAAAGCTATATTACGCGCGATCTACCAGTTCCAAGTAAACCATTGGAGCTGCGTCACCACGACGAGGTCCCAGTTTCAGGATACGAGTGTATCCGCCTGGACGCTCGGAGTAACGAGGAGCGATTTCGGAGAACAATTTTTGGATTGCATCTTGTTCACCGTCTACTGTTTCACGACGCACGAATGCAGCTACTTGACGACGAGCGTGAAGATCACCTTTTTTTGCTTTTGTGATCAACTTCTCAGCGATCGAACGAACTTCTTTCGCTTTGGCTTCAGTCGTTTGAATGCGCTCATATAAGAAAAGGTCGGTTACCAGGTCACGGAACAACGCTTTACGCGCACTGGAATCGCGGCCCAACTTTTGGTATGCCATGTGTTTTTCCCTCCTTTGCTAAGCTAAGCCGAATCTATGCTATTCTTCCGTACGAAGTCCCAGGCCCAACTCCTCAAGCTTCTCTTGTACTTCCTCCAAGGATTTGCGTCCGAGGTTCCGGACTTTCATCATATCCTCTTCGGTTTTCGTGGTCAGCTCTTGTACCGTATTAATGCCGGCACGTTTCAAGCAGTTGTAGGAACGAACGGAAAGATCCAGCTCTTCGATCGTCATTTCAAGCACTTTTTCTTTCTTGTCTTCTTCTTTCTCAACCATGATCTCAGCATCCTTCGCTTCGTCGGTCAGACCTACGAAGAGGAACAGATGCTCAGTCAAGATTTTCGCGCCGAGACTAACAGCTTCTTCCGGGCGGATGCTGCCATCCGTCCAAATTTCAAGCGTCAGTTTATCGTAGTTGGTTACTTGACCAACACGCGTATTTTCCACACCGTAGTTAACACGGCTAATCGGAGTATAGATCGAATCGACGGGAATGACGCCGATAGGCTGGTCATCGCGTTTGTTCCGATCCGCCTGGACATAGCCACGACCGCGACTGGCAAAAATACGCATATGAAGTCTTGCACCAGGGCCGAGCGTTGCAATATGAAGATCTGGGTTCAGAATCTCCACATCACTATCCGCACGGATGTCACCAGCAGTAACAACCCCTTCACCCTCCGCATCAATCTCGAACACTTTCTCTTCATCGGAATGAATTTTCAGAGACAAAGCTTTCAGGTTCAGGATGACCTCGGTCACGTCTTCCATGACACCCGGAATCGTGGAAAATTCATGCAGCACGCCATCGATTTGAATCGATGTGACTGCAGCTCCCGGTAGTGAGGATAACAAGATGCGGCGAAGCGAGTTCCCCAGCGTCGTGCCATACCCTCTCTCCAGAGGCTCAACTACGAATTTCCCATAGGTTCCATCTTCATTGACATCAACGGTCTCAATTTTCGGCTTTTCGATTTCAATCACGCAAGTACCCCTCCTTCAAACGTCGCTCCTATATGAAACTGTCATCTTATCCAGTAATCCATGTAGTAGTATGCCTAAACAACCATTATTAGCAGATTGCAACGGATTTATACCACATTAACAGGATGACTTCATTATACGCGACGACGTTTTGGTGGGCGGCATCCGTTATGTGGAATTGGTGTAACGTCTTTGATCAGGTTGACTTCGAGACCTGCTGCTTGCAGAGAACGAATTGCTGCTTCACGACCAGCACCAGGACCTTTAACCATTACTTCCACCGCTTTCATACCGTGTTCCATAGCCGCTTTGGCAGCTGTTTCAGCAGCCATTTGCGCAGCGAACGGGGTCGACTTACGGGAACCTTTAAATCCAAGGCCGCCGGAGCTTGCCCAAGAAATCGCGTTTCCGTGAGGATCCGTAATCGTTACGATTGTATTGTTGAATGTGGAGCGGATATGAGCCACGCCACTTTCAATATTTTTGCGGTCACGACGTTTAGTACGTACGACTTTTTTTGGTTTAGCCATTGTCTATTATCCCCCTTTCTTATTTCTTCTTGTTCGCTACGGTACGACGAGGACCTTTACGTGTACGAGCATTCGTTTTAGTACGTTGACCACGAACAGGCAATCCACGACGGTGACGAATACCGCGGTAGCAGCCGATCTCCGTGAGACGTTTAATATTTAAGGAAATTTCACGACGCAGGTCACCTTCTACCTTAACCATACCATCGATCGTTTCGCGCAATTTGCTGACTTCATCTTCTGTCAAATCACGGACACGAGTGTCTGCATTGATTCCAGTTTCTTTCAGTACTTTCTGGGAAGTCGTTTTACCGATTCCGAAAATGTAAGTCAAGGCGATCTCAACGCGTTTGTCACGTGGCAAATCCACACCAGCTATACGAGCCATTTTACGCTACACCCCCTTCTTTAACCTTGTTTTTGTTTGTGTTTCGGATTTTCACAGATAACCATTACGTTCCCTTTGCGGCGAATGACTTTGCATTTTTCGCAAATAGGCTTTACAGAAGGTCTTACCTTCATGCTAATTACCTCCTCCAAGTTTTACGTTGTAAAACCAGCTTCGAAACTAAAGTAGTTTGTTACCGCTGCTGAGTTTTACGTCAGTAAAACCGCTTCGCAGCTTTCCTTAATTCCCCAGGGGAACCTTGAATCTATTTACGGTACGTGATACGACCTTTGGTTAAATCATACGGCGAGAGTTGAACAACCACTTTGTCTCCTGTAAGGATACGGATAAAGTGCATCCGCAGCTTTCCGGAAACATGAGCGAGAATTTGATGACCATTCTCCAGCTCGACTTTAAAGGTAGCATTCGGCAACGGCTCAATGACCGTTCCTTCGACTTCAATGACATCTTCTTTAGCCACAGTTAGTCTCCTTTCTGATCTGCCTTGGATTTATCGGATACAAACCGGTCCAGTGCGAAACGCAGTTTACCGTTTGTAACCCGACCGCTTTCTTGCAAACTGTTTACCACTTCACTGCTAATGTAGGATTGAGGTTCAAGATGAAGAACATTCTTCTTCTTGGCCCCGTCAAACTTGCGTTTGTCCCCATCCGCGATCCACACGAACCTGCTGTCCTCAATCGAAACGATAACGGCATACTGTCCGGCATCTCTGCCTTTTAGTATCTTAACAATCTGACCGGGCTGAAGCGTGATTTCATTATTCATGTTATCACCCTATTCCGGCAGCTTCGTCAAAATTTCCATGCCATCCGGCGTGACTGCTACCGTATGCTCGAAGTGAGCACATAGTGAGCCGTCTACCGTTACAACCGTCCAGTTGTCTTCCAGCGTCTTGACGTTCCGCTTACCCGCATTGACCATCGGCTCAATCGCGAGCACCATGCCCGGTTTGAGTCTTGGTCCGCGGTCAGGGATGCCATAGTTCGGAATTTGCGGATCCTCATGCAGATCGGTACCCACACCATGACCAACGTATTCCCGGACGACAGAGAAACCTGCATCCTCGATATGACGCTGTATGGCATGAGAGATTGTAAACAAGCGGACATCGGGTTTGATTAGCGCAAGTCCAGCATAGAGCGATCCTTCCGTTACGTCCAGCAGACGCTGGGCCTCTTCGGAAATCTCTCCTACAGCGTAGGTCCATGCCGAGTCACCATGGTAACCCTGGTACTGTGCACCGATATCAAACGTAACGATATCGCCCTCGATTAATTTGCGTTTGCCTGGAAATCCATGCACCAATTCTTCGTTGACTGATGCGCAAATGCTGGAAGGAAATCCGTTGTAGCCTTTAAAAGATGGCACAGCGCCTTGGCTTCGAATGAACTTGTCGGCCATAAGGTCAAGTTCCCCGGTCGTAATGCCCGGTTCTACATGAGCGGCAAGGAGTTTGTGGCATTCCGCCACGATCCTTCCTGCTTCTCTCATCAAGCTCAGTTCCGTTTCGGATTTACAAATGATCATTATACTTAACCTCTCAGTATAGACGCAATTTGTGTTGAAACCGCGTCGATTTCCTGATCACCATCGATTTGACGCAAAAGACCTTTGTTCTCATAAAACGTGAGGAGTGGTGCTGTTTTGTTGATATATTCGTCTAAACGAATGCCGACGCTCTCTTCGTTATCATCGGAGCGCTGGTACAATTCGCCGCCGCATTTATCACAAATGCCTTCCTGTTTAGGAGGATTAAAGATCACATGATAAGTCGAACCACAGTTTTTGCAAATCCGGCGGCCGGTAAGGCGAGCCAGAAGCTTTTCCCGATCAACTTTCAGGTTGATGACGTGATCGAGACCAGTATTCAAGCGGGCGAGAATGTCATCCAGCGCTTCCGCTTGCGAAAGGGTTCTTGGAAAACCGTCCAATAAAAAACCTTTTTCGCAATCGGACTGCTGCAGACGCTCTTCCACAATACCAATCGTTACGTCATCCGGTACCAGCAGACCCTGATCCATGAATTCCTTCGCTTTAATCCCGATGGGAGTTCCTTGTTTGATCGCGAGACGAAATGCATCGCCTGTTGAAATATGAGGAATACCGAATTCATTCACGATGTTTTCTGCTTGCGTCCCTTTTCCTGCCCCAGGAGGACCCATGAATAAGATGTTCACCTTACGTCACTCCCTCCCCTTGATTGACTAGCAAGAACAACACAATAGGCGCCGGGAAGCGATACAGACCACTCGCCGGAACCTATCGCCTATTTATTGATAAAACCTTTGTAATGACGTTTGATCAGTTGGCTTTCGATCTGCTTCATCGTATCCAGTGCAACACCGACCACGATCAAGAGGGACGTACCACCAATCTGAACCGTACGCGGAAGACCTGCAAGTGATCCAAAGAACACCGGAAGTACGGAGATCACGGCCAGGAACAGAGCTCCTGTCATGGTCAGACGGGTCATAACCCGGGTCAGATACTTCTCGGTAGCTTTACCAGGACGAATGCCCGGTACATAGCCGCCGTTCTTCTTCATATTATCAGCCATTTGGTTCGGATTCATCTGCACGAAAGTGTAGAAGAACGTGAAACCAATGATCATGAGTACATACAGTACCATTCCAAGCGGGCTGTCATAAGCCAGATTCGCCGTAACCCATTTCGCCCAATTCTGGTGTCCCCAGAAGCTAGCGAGGATAACCGGGAACTGCAGCAGTGACATCGCAAAGATTACCGGAATAACGCCTGCTCCGTTAATCTTGAGTGGAATGTGTGTATTCTGTCCGCCGTACATTTTGTTTCCTACAACACGCTTCGCGTATTGAACCGGAATTTTACGGATACCTTGCTGAATGAATACAACACCGGTAATGATCAAAACCAAAATCAGTAGGATGATGACACCCTTCAGAATGTTCATGAACACTTGACCATCCTGAATGAAGTTCGATTCGATCGTAGTCCGAATGTGCATCGGGATACCAGCAGCGATACCTGCAAAGATAATGATCGAAATACCGTTACCGATTCCGCGTTCCGTAATCTGTTCGCCGAGCCACATCAGGAATGATGTACCTGCGGTAAGCACGATCGCAATAACAACAAAATCGATAAACGTTGCTCCAGGAACCATATCCATGCCATACATACGGTTAAACCCGATGGACATTGCGAATGCCTGGATCAAACCCAATATTACCGTACCATAACGAGTAATTTGAGCCAACTGTTTCTTCCCGTGTTCCCCTTGTTTGTTCCATTCCGCAAACTTTGGAATGACGTCCATCGACAACAACTGTACGATAATGGACGCAGTAATATATGGAAATATCGAAAGGGCGAAGATCGAAAACTGCGATAATGCGCCCCCCGAGAACGTGTTAAGAAGACCGAACAACTCATTGCCTGCCTGATTCGTCTGGGTAAAAACATCTTTGTTAACACCGGGAACCGGAACAAAGGATCCAATACGGAAGATGATCAGAACGAATAAGGTGAACAAAATACGCTTGCGAAGGTCATCCACACGCCATATATTTTTCAGGGTCTTAAACATTAGATCACCTCGGTTTTACCGCCGGCAGCCTCGATCTTCTCTACCGCAGATTGAGAAAACTTATTAGCTTTTACAGTCAAAGAAACGGTAACTTCACCGTTGCCAAGAATTTTGATTCCGCTCTTTGTATTGTTAACAATACCGCTCTCAACCAAAACTTCTGGAGTCACTTCAGTACCTGCTGCAAAGCTGTTAAGTTCTTCGATGTTCACAATCGCGTACTCTTTCCGAGTTGGGTTTACGAAACCGCGCTTCGGAAGACGACGATACAATGGGTTCTGTCCACCTTCGAAGCCTGGACGTACACCACCGCCGGAACGAGAGTTTTGTCCTTTGTGACCGCGACCCGACGTTTTACCCGTACCGCTACTAGTACCGCGTCCAACGCGCTTGCGCTCTTTGCGGGATCCAGGTGCTGGGCTCAGCTCATGTAACTTCATCGTTCGTTGCACCTCCTTAATATGTCCGGGAATAAACTGCCCGGGATTAACCTTCGATTTCTTTAACAGAAACCAGGTGATTTACTTTCTTAATCATTCCGCGAATTGCAGCATTGTCGCTTTGAACCACGGAATGGTTGATTTTGCGAAGTCCGAGTGTTTTCACGGTTGCACGCTGATCCTCTGGACGACCAATCACGCTGCGTACGAGGGTGATTTCAAGTTTAGCCATGAGATTCCCTCCTTAACCCAACAGCTCTTCGACGGATTTGCCGCGAAGCTTGGCAACATCTTCAACACGCTTCAGGCGGGACAACCCTTCCAAAGTCGCATTGACCATGTTCATGGAGTTCGAAGAACCTAGAGATTTTGTCAAAATGTCGCCTACGCCAGCCAGTTCAAGTACTGCACGAACCGGTCCGCCAGCGATAACCCCAGTACCTTCAGATGCCGGCTTCAACAATACTCGGCCTGCTCCGAAGTGACCTGTTACGAGGTGAGGAATAGTTGTTCCAACAAGTGGAATGTGAATCAGGTTTTTCTTAGCATCTTCAATACCTTTGCGGATTGCATCCGGTACTTCGCCTGCTTTACCGATACCTGCTCCTACCCAACCTTTGCCATCACCGACAACTACCAGTGCACTAAAGCTAAAGCGACGTCCGCCTTTTACAACTTTAGCAACGCGGTTAATGTTTACTACTCTTTCAGTCAGTTCTAAAGTGTTAGGATCTACACGCAAGTCGTTTACCTCCTTTTGAAAATATCTTAGAATTCAAGGCCTGCCTCGCGAGCTGCCTCTGCAAGTGCTTGAATACGTCCATGATACAAGTATCCACCACGATCGAATACGATCACTTTGTAACCTTTGTCTGCAGCACGTTTTGCAACGAGTTCGCCGACTTTACGAGCGGATTCAACGCTTCCGCCGTTCTTGATGTCGTTAGCCAGTTCTTTATCCAGCGTAGAAGCTGATGCCAAAGTCACGCCAGCCACGTCGTCGATCAATTGAGCATAGATGTGTTTCGAAGAACGGAACACGTTCAGACGTGGACGTTCTGCTGTGCCTTGGATTTTCTTGCGGACACGCAGGTGTCTTTTCAGACGAGCTTTGTTCTTGTCTTGTTTCGTGATCATGCTTCCATTTCCTCCCTTCAGTTTTGCCTTAAGAGCTTCACTTTTAGACGCATCGGGTAAGTATGGGAGAAGAAGTAAGTTATCCACCAGGTGAATCCCCGGTCAGCTAACTTATTTCTTCTTACCAGCTTTACCTTCCTTACGGATAATGCGTTCACCTTCGTATTTAATACCTTTACCTTTGTATGGCTCAGGCTCACGTACGGAACGAATCTTAGCAGCGTATGCACCTACGCGCTCTTTATCGATACCGCGAACCGTGATTTTTGTGTTTGCCGGTACGTCGAACTCGATACCTGGCTCCGGTGTAATTTCAACTGGGTGGGAGTAACCCACGTTCAGAACGATTTTATCTCCGGATTTGCTTGCACGGTATCCGACACCTACCAACTCAAGGTTTTTCGAGAATCCTTCAGTTACACCGTTGACCATATTCGAGACAACGCTGCGGGTCGTGCCGTGAAGAGAGCGATGTGTTTTGTTGTCGGAAGGACGAACAACATTGATCTCGTTGTTTTCTACTGTAATTTGCATGTCTTTATGCAGTTCACGAGTCAAGGTACCTTTAGGTCCTTTAACAGTGATTACAGTGTTATCCAGTGTGACTTCCACACCGTTTGGAATAGCAATTGGTTTACGACCAATACGGGACATTCATTACACCTCCTATCTTGTGACGTTGATTACCATACGTAGCAGAGAACTTCTCCGCCAGCTTTGGATTGACGAGCTTCTTTGTCGGTCATAACTCCCTTAGACGTGGAGATGATCGCAATACCCAAACCACCAAGTACGCGAGGTACTTCGTTGCTCTTCGTGTAAACGCGAAGACCTGGTTTGCTGATTCTTTTCAGACCTGTGATTACACGTTCGTTGTTGGAACCATATTTCAGGAATACACGAATGATCCCTTGTTTATTGTCTTCCACAAACTCTGCATCACGGATGAAGCCTTCACGCTTCAAAATGTCAGCGATTTGTTTTTTAATCGTCGAAGCAGGCATTTCTACTGTTTCGTGGCGAACCGTGTTCGCGTTACGAATACGAGTTAGCATATCTGCAATTGGATCGGACATAGTCATGTAGGATAAACCTCCTTCCCGTTTATAAACTTCTTACCAGCTTGCTTTTTTCACGCCAGGAATCTGGCCTTTATAAGCTAATTCACGGAAACAAATTCTGCAAATTTTAAACTTCTGCAGTACCGAATGTGGGCGACCACAACGTTCACAACGGGTATATGCCCGTACTTTGTATTTCGGTGTACGTTGTTGTTTAACTTTCATCGAAGTTTTTGCCACTTAGCCTGACACCTCCTAAATAGTTTCGGAGAAAAGGACAACCGTCTTATTTCGCGAAAGGCATGCCCAGTTGAGCAAGCAGTTCACGGGATTCTTCGTCGGTTTTAGCAGTCGTTACGATAACGATGTCCATACCGCGAACTTTATCCACTTTGTCATACTCAATTTCAGGGAAAATGAGTTGCTCTTTCAGACCGAGCGTATAGTTACCGCGTCCGTCAAATGCTTTGGTGGACACGCCTTGAAAGTCACGTACACGTGGAAGTGTAACGTTGAACAGCTTGTCGAGGAAGTAGTACATACGCTCACCGCGCAGTGTTACCTTCACACCGATAGGCATGTTCTCACGCAGTTTGAATCCCGCGATGGATTTCTTCGCACGGGTGATAACCGGTTTTTGACCAGCAATCAGCTGCATGTCGTTCACAGCGGAATCAAGCACCTTCGAGTTAGCTACAGCGTCACCTACACCCATGTTGATGACAACCTTCTCGATTTTTGGTACCTGCATTACTGTCTTATAGCTAAACTTCTGCATCAGAGCAGGAGTTACTTCGTTCAAAAAACGTTCTTTCATTCTTGCTGCCATGATTCAAGGACCTCCTTTCTAAACTGTCTTATTTATCGATAACTTCTCCGGATCTTTTAGCTACGCGAACTTTTTTACCGTTGTCCAGTACTTTGTAACCGATACGGGTTACTTTTCCGCTCTTCGGATCAACGTGCATAACGTTCGATACATGGATCGGAGCTTCCTTCTCGATGATACCGCCTTGTGGGTTCATTTGGTTTGGCTTCTGGTGCTTCTTGATCATGTTCACACCTTCAACCAAAACACGATTTTCACGAGGGTACGCTGCGATGACACGGCCTTTTTTGCCTTTGTCTTTACCGCTGATGACGATAACTGTATCATCTTTTTTCACGTGCAGTTTGTTGCTATGGGATTCCAGAACTTTTTTCACTTTAGGCATTCGTTACACCTCCTATGACTAGCCAGTTCAACTATTTATCGGGTTCCCGAAAAGTTACGTCACTTTTTGGGGTGTTATTAGATTACTTCCGGAGCCAAGGAAACGATTTTCATGTAGTC
This sequence comes from Paenibacillus sp. Dod16, assembly GCF_049893405.1. NCBI lineage: Bacteria > Bacillati > Bacillota > Bacilli > Caryophanales > Paenibacillaceae > Paenibacillus > Paenibacillus sp. Dod16. Next base: position 51,240 of record NZ_JBNDYG010000031.1, on the reverse strand, counting down.
TCTTTCGCGAAGTTCGCGAGCAACTGGTCCGAAAATACGAGTTCCGCGTGGGCTTCTGTCGTCCTTAACAACAACAGCTGCATTCTCGTCAAATGAGATGTAAGATCCGTCTTTACGACGTACAGAACGTTTCGTACGAACGACTACCGCTCTTACTACATCACCCTTTTTGACAACGCCGCCTGGTGTTGCTTGTTTGACGGAACATACGATCAAATCACCGATTTGAGCTGTACGACGACCAGTACCACCCAATACGCGGATACACATCAGTTCCTTCGCACCGGAGTTGTCAGCAACAGCTAAACGTGTAAATGGTTGAATCATTTAAATTTCCTCCTTCCATCAAAAACTGATCATATCTTAGATGATTACCGCTTTTTCAACCACTTCTACCAATCTCCAGCGCTTGTCTTTGGAGAGAGGGCGAGTTTCCATGATTTTAACGGTATCTCCGATTTGAGCTTGATTGTTCTCATCATGCGCTTTAAATTTTTTCGTGTATTTAATGCGTTTGTGATACAAGTCATGCTTCTTATAAGTTTCAACAGCTACAACAATGGTTTTATCCATTTTATCGCTGACAACTTTACCAATTTGCACTTTACGAGCATTGCGTTCTTCGCTCATTTGTTAGCCTCCTTCCTGAATACAGAACGTCGAGTTTCTGTTTCATTAACTAATCCCAAGTTCTCTTTCACGGATAACGGTTTTAGCACGAGCTATTTCTTTGCGAACGTCACGGATCCGAGTCGGGTTGTCAAGCTGGCCTGTGGCCAATTGAAAACGGAGGTTAAAGAGTTCCTCTTTAAATCCGGCGATTTTTTGCTCGATTTCTGCAGTGGTTAAGTTGCGCAGTTCATTAGCTTTCATTTGCTTCACCACCCACTTCTTCTCGTTTCACAAACTTCGTTTTAACAGGCAGCTTGTGAGCGGCGAGACGCATCGCTTCGCGGGCGATTTCCTCGGACACGCCTCCAAGTTCAAACATGATCTTGCCTGGTTTTACAACGGCAACCCATTTCTCAACGTTACCTTTACCGCTACCCATCCGCACTTCGAGAGGCTTTTGAGTAATCGGCTTATCTGGGAAAATCTTAATCCATACTTTACCGCCACGACGAATGTAACGAGTCATCGCGATACGAGCAGCCTCGATCTGACGGTTCGTGATCCAGCCTGGTTCTGTTGCTTGCAGACCGAATTCGCCGAAGTTCAGTTCAGTACCGCCTTTAGCTTGACCTCTCATATGGCCGCGCTGTTGTTTGCGGTGTTTTACACGTTTTGGTACCAACATGATTAGTTGCCTCCTTCCTGAGCAGCTTGTTTCTTAGCCGTAGGAAGAACCTCTCCACGATAGATCCATACTTTCACGCCGATACGGCCGTAAGTCGTATGCGCTTCTGCTGTACCATAGTCGATGTCTGCACGAAGCGTATGAAGTGGAACAGTTCCTTCACTGTAGCCTTCCGTACGAGCAATCTCGGCTCCGCCAAGACGTCCGCTGACCGATGTTTTAATCCCTTTTGCTCCAGAGCGCATAGTTCTTTGAATCGCTTGTTTCAGTGCACGACGGAAAGATACACGACGTTCCAGCTGTTGTGCAATGCTTTCAGCAACAAGAATAGCGTCCAGTTCAGGGTTTTTGATTTCAGAAATGTTGATGTGAACTTTTTTACCGCCGGCAATTTTAGTCACTTGTCCGCGCAGTACTTCTACTTCGGAACCACCTTTACCGATAACCATACCTGGCTTCGCAGTGTGGATCGTCACGTTCACACGATTAGCCGCTCTCTCGATTTCGATACGGGATACAGCGGAGTCTTTCAATTTATTTTTCAGGTATTCACGGATTTTCACGTCTTCCAGCAAAAGATCACCGAAGTCTTTGCCTGCATACCATTTGGATTCCCAATCACGGATAATACCGATACGGAGTCCTACTGGATTTACCTTTTGGCCCACACGTTTTCCCTCCTTATTTTTCAGCTACCACCAAAGTAATGTGGCTGGTGCGTTTATTGATCCGGCTTGCACGTCCCATCGCACGCGGGCGGAAACGTTTCATAGTCGGTCCCTGGTTGACATAAGCTTGCGTCACAACCAATTTAGTTACATCCAAAGAGTAGTTATGCTCAGCGTTAGCGATAGCCGAGTTCAAAAGCTTCTCAACAACCGGAGATGCAGCTTTCGGAGTGTGACGAAGAATTGCGATCGCTTCGCCGACTTGCTTACCGCGGATCAAGTCAACAACGAGTTGAGCTTTACGAGGAGCAATACGAATCGATCTAGCATGTGCTTTTGCTTCCATATGTTTAACCTCCTCTCAAACAAAGAGCTTCATTAATTATCTTCTTGTTTTCTTATCATCTTCATGACCTTTGTAAGTACGAGTTGGAGCGAACTCACCCAACTTGTGTCCTACCATGTCCTCTGTTACATATACAGGTACATGTTTACGGCCATCGTATACTCCGAACGTGTGACCGATAAATTGCGGGAAAATAGTGGAGCGGCGGGACCAGGTTTTGATCACAGCCTTTTTACTTGCGGCGTTCATGTCCTCCACTTTTTTGAGCAGATATCCGTCAATAAAAGGTCCTTTTTTCAAACTACGGCTCATATTGAAATCCTCCCTTCACCAAATTGTCTCGTTACCTTCGAGCCTGTCACGAAGTTATGCACAATCGGCATTACTTCGTGCGGCGGCGAACGATATATTTGTCAGAAGCTTTACCTTTTTTACGTGTTTTGTAACCAAGGGTTGGTTTACCCCATGGAGACATAGGCGATTTACGTCCGATTGGAGCGCGGCCTTCACCACCACCGTGAGGGTGATCGTTAGGGTTCATGACGACACCACGTACTTCAGGACGTTGTCCAAGCCAGCGGCTACGACCAGCTTTACCGATTTTGATCAACTCATGGTCTTGGTTACCCACAGAACCGATAGTTGCACGGCAAACTTTCAGGATGCGACGAACTTCACCGGAAGAAAGACGAACAGTTACGTACTTATCTTCTTTACCGAGAAGTTGAGCTTCTGTACCAGCAGCACGAACCAATTGTCCGCCTTTACCTGGTTTCAACTCGATGTTGTGGATAACGGTACCTACCGGAATGTTTTCCAGTGGAAGTGAGTTACCGATCTTGATGTCAGCACCTACTCCAGATACTACTTGGTCTCCAACTTTCAGACCTTTAGGAGCGATGATATAACGTTTTTCACCATCTACATAGTGAATCAGAGCGATGTTGGAAGTACGGTTCGGGTCGTATTCGATTGTAGCAACGCGACCTGGAATGCCGTCTTTATTCCGTTTGAAGTCGATGATACGGTATTTACGCTTGTGTCCGCCGCCATGGTGACGAACCGTAATTTTACCTTGGTTGTTACGGCCAGCTGTTTTGCTCAGCGGAGCCAAGAGCGATTTCTCCGGCTGATTCGTGGTGATTTCTTCGAAAGTCGACACGGACATGTTGCGTCGAGCCGGGGATGTCGGTTTATACTTTTTAATAGGCACTGAATTTTCCCTCCTTACTTAAGAAATTCTTATTCAACCGATTCAAAGAACTCGAGCGGTTTGCTATCTGGAGCCAAAGTCACGATTGCCTTTTTCCATTCGGTTGTGTAACCGGAATAACGGCCATAACGCTTTGGTTTAGCAGGAACACGCATCGTATTCACGTTCGATACTTTAACTTTAAAAATAGATTCGACAGCTTGCTTGATCTCGGTCTTGTTAGCACGGATATCCACTTCAAAAGCATATTTCAGCTCTGCCATGTAGTCAGCCGTACGTTCCGTGATCACCGGGCGCTTGATTATATCGCGTGGGTCTTTCATTACGCGAGCACCTCCTCTACCTTCTGAACTGCTTCCTTCGTAATGATCAGTTGATCGTACGACAGTACGTCAAGAACATTAATGCCGTCAGCCGCTACGAATTTCACACCAGGAATATTACGAGCGGAAAGGGCTACATTATCATCATAGCTTGGAGCAACGATCAGAGCTTTACGGCCTACTTTCAGGTTGCTAAGAATTTTAGCAAACTCTTTCGTTTTCGGCGCATTCAGCGTCAATTGATCCAATACGATAATCGCGTTGTCAATCACTTTGGAAGACAATGCGGATTTGATAGCCAAACGACGAACTTTCTTAGGAAGTTTAAATGTGTAGCTGCGCGGAGTTGGTCCAAATACCACACCGCCGCCTTTCCATTGTGGAGAACGGATCGAACCTTGACGAGCACGGCCAGTACCTTTTTGTTTCCAAGGCTTACGTCCGCCGCCGCGTACTTCAGAACGTCCTTTTACTTTGTGGGTACCACGACGAAGCGAAGCGCGCTGCAACAATACTGCACTGTGCAATACGTGTGCGTTCGGCTCGATGCCGAATACAGCTTCATTCAATTCTACTTCGCCAACTTGGCTACCGCTGACATTATAAAGTGCTACTTTAGGCATTGTTTGTTCCTCCTTTCTTTAGGCGATTATTTCTTCACCGTTTCTTTGATTTGAACGAAACCTTTTTTAGGTCCAGGAATAGAACCTTTTACAAGGATTACGTTACGCTCTGCATCGACTTTAACAACTTCGAGCTTTTGAATCGTAACTGTCTCATTGCCCATGTGACCTGGCAGGCGTTTTCCTTTAGGAACACGGTTTGCCTGGATCGAACCCATGGAACCTGGTCTACGGTGATAACGGGAACCGTGAGACATTGGTCCGCGGCTTTGGCCCCAACGCTTGATTACACCTTGGAAACCTTTACCTTTGGAAATACCCGTTACGTCAACAAATTCGCCTTCTGCGAAGACATCAGCCTTCAGCTCTTGTCCAACCTCGACACTCGCGAGGTCAACACCGCGAATTTCGCGAACGTAGCGCTTAGGCGCAGTGTTTGCTTTTTTCGCATGGCCTGCTTCTGGTTTGTTAGATCTGTTCTCTTTCTTATCAGAGAAACCGACTTGAATCGCTTCGTATCCGTCGTTTTCCAGATCTTTCTTTTGAAGAACAACACAAGGACCTGCTTCGATAACCGTTACAGGAATTACAACACCCTCAGGGGTAAACACTTGAGTCATTCCGAGCTTTCTACCTAAGATACCTTTCATGTTGACACCTCTTTTCTCTTCTCTAATTCATTATGCAATGCTTACAGTTTGATTTCGATATCTACACCGGACGGCAGGTCCAAGCGCATCAAGGCATCCACAGTTTGTGGAGTCGGGTTCACGATGTCGATCAAGCGTTTATGTGTACGCATTTCGAACTGTTCCCGAGAATCCTTATACTTGTGCACCGCACGGAGAATGGTAATTACTTGTTTCTCAGTTGGCAGCGGGATCGGACCGGATACACCAGCACCCGAACGTTTTGCTGTCTCAACAATTTTCTCAGCGGATTGATCAAGAACTCTGTGGTCGTATGCTTTCAAGCGAATACGAATTTTTTGCTTTGCCATTTTATTCCCTCCTTCTATCGCCCAATTTGGTATCGGACATACTCCGCGAAAATTTTCCAACCACCCACCTCATGGCAAAGGGGCCGGGTGTGTCGGTAACCTCTCACATCATCGCAACGTCGCAGAACAACATTCACTATTATATATAAAAGATAGGCGTATTGCAAGCACTAATTCATAATTAATATGTATTTGCATCATTAACCGAAAGTTGCAGGACTTGGTTAATAGACTTCATCGCTCACGCATATCATATTGTATGTGATCTCTTCTATATAATAGATAGTTTCGAATCTAAACCGCTAATATCCTTCGGAGCTTGTAATCAGGTTACTCGAACCGATCTCAAATAGGAAAAGAGCCTGATCCAAAGGATCAGACTCTTTTATCAGGACATCACATTGTTACTCGTTACAATACACTGTTGCTATATTCAAGGCTGTTCGTAAGCCTTAATTATTTAATGATGCTTGCAACGGAACCAGCACCTACGGTACGGCCGCCTTCACGAATGGAGAACTTAGTTCCTTCTTCAATCGCGATTGGGTTGATCAGGCTAACCGTTACAGTGATGTTATCACCAGGCATAACCATTTCAGAACCCTCTGGCAAGTTGATCACGCCAGTTACGTCCGTAGTACGGAAGTAGAACTGTGGACGGTAGCCAGTGAAGAAAGGCTTATGACGTCCGCCTTCTTCTTTGCTCAGTACGTATACTTGAGCTGTGAACTCTGTGTGTGGTTTAACGGAAGCAGGCTTAGCAAGTACTTGACCGCGCTCGATTTGAGTACGCTCAACACCACGAAGCAATGCACCGATGTTGTCACCAGCTTGTGCGGAATCCAGCAATTTACGGAACATCTCAACGCCCGTAACAACGGATTTCTTAGTTTCTTCAGCGATACCAACGATTTCGATCTCGTCACCAACTTTGATCGTACCACGCTCTACACGACCTGTAGCAACGGTACCACGACCAGTGATGGAGAATACGTCCTCGACAGGCATCAAGAAAGGCTTGTCAGTGTCGCGCTCAGGCAATGGGATGTACTCGTCGATTGTTTTGAACATTTCAACGATTTTTTGTGCCCATTCGCCTTCTGGGTTTTGCAGAGCTTCACGAGCGGAACCACGAGTGATCGGAGTGTCGTCGCCTGGGAAGTCATACTCGCTCAGCAGGTCGCGAACTTCCATCTCAACCAATTCCAAGAGCTCTTCGTCTTCAACCATGTCGCATTTGTTCAAGAATACAACGATGTAAGGAACGCCTACTTGGCGGGACAACAGGATGTGCTCACGAGTTTGCGGCATTGGGCCGTCAGCTGCGGATACAACCAGGATTGCTCCGTCCATTTGAGCAGCACCAGTGATCATGTTTTTAACATAGTCAGCGTGACCTGGGCAGTCAACGTGTGCATAGTGACGAGTATCAGTTTCGTATTCAACGTGGGAAGTTGAAATTGTGATACCGCGCTCGCGCTCTTCTGGAGCCTTGTCGATTTGGTCGAAAGACATTGCAGCACCACCGTAAGTTTTGGACAATACAGATGTGATTGCAGCTGTCAAAGTTGTTTTACCATGGTCAACGTGACCGATAGTACCGATGTTAACATGGGGTTTCGTACGTTCGTATTTAGCCTTTGCCATTTGAACAATTCCTCCTTAAGGGGATATATATGTTAGGCCGGAAGCGGAGTTAACGGGATGTTGGTCCCGCCTCCTATCCAGCAGGTAAAACGTTATTACTCTCCGCCTTTGATCTTGGACACAATTTCATCGGAGATATTCTTAGGAACTTCTTCGTAGTGGGAGAGTTCCATGGAGAACACACCGCGTCCTTGTGTACCGGAGCGAAGGGTAGTGGAGTAACCGAACATTTCGGAAAGAGGTACTTTCGCACGGATAATTTGAGTACCACCACGGGAGTCCATACCTTCGATACGTCCACGGCGGGAGTTCAGCATACCCATTACGTCGCCCATGTATTCCTCAGGCACGGTAACTTCAACTTTCATGATTGGCTCAAGCAGGACAGGCTTACACTTGTCTTTAGCTGCTTTCAGAGCCATGGAACCGGCGATTTTAAACGCCATTTCATTGGAGTCAACATCATGGTAAGAACCGTCAACGATTGTTGCTTTAACGTCAACAAGCGGGAAGCCGGCGAGTACACCGTTCTTCATTTGCTCTTCAATACCTTGTTGTGCTGGACCAATGTATTCTCTTGGTACCGAACCACCGACAACTTTGCTGTCGAATTGGTTACCGCTACCTGGTTCCAGAGGTTCGAACTCAACCCATACGTGACCGTATTGTCCACGACCACCGGACTGACGAACGAATTTACCTTCAACGCGAGCTGGTGCACGGAATGTTTCGCGGTAAGCTACTTGTGGTTTACCCACGTTAGTTTCTACCTTGAACTCACGACGCATACGGTCGATGATGATGTCCAAGTGAAGCTCACCCATACCTGCCAGGATCGTTTGGCCTGTTTCTTCATCAGTATGTGCACGAAGAGTTGGATCCTCTTCCGTCAACTTACCGAGAGCCACACCCATTTTATCTTGGTCAGCTTTTGTCTTAGGTTCTACTGCGATTTCGATAACCGGATCAGGGAAGTTCATGGACTCCAGGATAACCGGGTTTTTCTCATCACATAGTGTATCACCTGTACCCGTATCTTTCAAACCTACGGCAGCTGCGATATCTCCGGCGAATACTTCGGAAATTTCTTGACGGCTGTTCGCATGCATTTGAAGGATACGACCGATGCGCTCACGCTTACCTTTAGTTGCATTCAGTACGTAAGAGCCGGATTGCAGTACACCGGAGTATACGCGGAAGAATGTCAGCTTACCAACATAAGGGTCCGTAGCGATTTTGAATGCCAAAGCCGAGAACGGCTCTTCATCGGAAGAATGACGGATAGCTTCAGTTCCGTCTTCAAGGGTACCCTTGATGTCTGGAACGTCAGTTGGAGCCGGCAAATAATCGATTACAGCATCAAGCATCAGCTGAACACCTTTGTTACGGTAAGAAGATCCACAGATAACCGGGAAGATCTTAACTTCGACAACACCTTTACGCAGAGCAGCTTTCAACTCAGCGATGGTGATTTCTTCACCTTCAAGATATTTCATTGTCAAGTCTTCGTCAAGTTCTGCTACCTTCTCAACAAGCTCGTTGCGAAGCTCTTCCACTTGATCCTTGAATTCTGCTGGAATTTCGGTTTCTTCGATATTTTGACCGAGGTCATCCTTATACATATAAGCTTTTTCCTCGATAATATCGATGATGCCAATGAAATCATTCTCTGCACCGATCGGAAGCTGAATCGCTACCGCATTCGCTTGCAGACGCTCTCTCATATCTTTAACTACGTTCAAGTAGTCGGCACCGATAATATCCATTTTGTTTACGTATGCGATCCGCGGAACTCCATAACGGTCTGCTTGTCTCCAAACAGTCTCCGACTGAGGTTCAACGCCCTCTTTCGCACTGAATACACCTACTGCCCCATCCAATACACGAAGGGAACGTTCAACTTCTACTGTGAAGTCAACGTGCCCCGGGGTGTCGATAATATTAACGCGATGACCCTTCCAAGAAGCGGTAGTCGCAGCGGATGTAATCGTGATACCGCGCTCCTGCTCCTGCTCCATCCAGTCCATTGTAGCTGCACCCTCGTGAACTTCCCCGATTTTGTGCGTACGGCCTGTATAGAACAAAATCCGCTCTGTAGTGGTCGTTTTACCAGCGTCAATATGCGCCATGATCCCGATATTACGTGTATTTTTCAAGGAGAACTCTCTTGTCGCCATGCGAATAGTCTCCCTTCAAAATTAGAAGTATTAATTAGTTGCTGAATCCTACCAACGGTAGTGAGCAAACGCTTTGTTCGCTTCAGCCATTTTGTGTGTATCTTCGCGTTTCTTAACGGAAGCGCCTGTGTTGTTGGAAGCATCGATGATCTCAGCCGCCAAACGCTCTTCCATGGTTTTCTCGCCGCGGTTGCGGGAGTAGTTTACGAGCCAACGTAATCCAAGGGATGTACGTCTCTCTGGTTTAACTTCGATCGGAACCTGGTAGTTAGCACCGCCGACACGACGAGCTTTAACTTCCAATACTGGCATGATGTTCTTGATAGCTGCTTCAAACACTTCCATCGGATCATTACCAGTACGTTCCTTGATGATGTTGAACGAATTGTAAAGGATGCTTTGAGCAACACCTCTTTTACCATCCAACATGATGCGGTTGATCAGACGAGTTACCAGCTTGCTGTTATACACTGGATCTGGCAGCACGTCTCTTTTAGTTACTGGACCTTTGCGTGGCATGGATATCCCCCTTTCTTCAGTCATGAGTCATGTTACGAAAACATGAGCATCAATTAGCTTTTTGCTTTAGGACGCTTCGTGCCGTATTTGGAACGAGCTTGCATCCGGTTGTTTACACCAGCGGTATCAAGTGCGCCGCGAACGATATGGTAACGTACACCCGGAAGGTCTTTTACCCGTCCACCGCGAACCAATACAACACTGTGCTCTTGCAAGTTATGTCCGATACCCGGAATGTAAGCCGTCACCTCAATGCGGTTCGTCAAGCGAACACGAGCATATTTACGAAGTGCGGAGTTCGGTTTTTTCGGCGTCATTGTGCCTACACGAGTGCATACACCGCGTTTTTGCGGAGCGCTCAAGTCGGTCTCCTCACGTTTCAAAGCGTTAAAACCTTTTTGAAGAGCTGGAGATTTCGATTTGTAAACTTTAGCTTGACGGCCCTTGCGAACCAGTTGGTTAATTGTTGGCATGCTAGCCACCCCCTTCCCGTATTTATCATTCGATTACAAACCCCGTTTAAGTCCACAGACCCAGGCGGTTCATAAAAGAACAAATGAAAAGTTTTTGCCGAGAGAAGTAACGCCTTCTCCAACAAAAACGATTTCTCAAATCATGATTTCAAGACAGCTACCATAGCTGCACCAACTTCAATACCGCATGCTTCTCCAAGCTCTATCATCGTGGGTACATAGTTGATATGCACGCCATTCTTATCACACTCGGATACGACTTTTGAAATCAAACGTTGGTCGCAATCTTCAGCCACATATACCTCTGTAGCCAAACCGGATTCAACGGCCTTCATCGTTTGTTTGGTGCCAATCTTGATGTGTGCATCCTGTAATCCTTTATCATTAGACATAAGTCATTCCTCCAAAAGAACAGGGAACAAAGAAACTATTCACGCACCTTTGCTATATTAGCATCTGCCCTAATCGATGTCAAGCTATTAAATCAGGAAAAAAGAAACTTTGGGACGAGGAGGCTTCCGCATCTTAAGATACGGAAATCTCCTCATCGCCTGACTGTTTCTTAATCTATAGAAGCTGTTTCGAGTTCCTGACTTTCGTCATTCACATCGTTTTGCCCCTCGAACTTCACGCTGCGATAACGGTTCATACCGGTACCTGCAGGGATCAGTTTACCAATGATAACATTCTCTTTCAGACCAAGCAGCTGATCGACTTTACCTTTGATGGCAGCGTCAGTCAACACGCGAGTCGTCTCTTGGAAGGAGGCTGCTGACAAGAACGAATCCGTTTCGAGAGATGCTTTTGTAATCCCGAGGAGAACCGGTTTAGCAACCGCTGGTTCTTTCCCGGAGAGAATAGCGTCTTTATTAGCTGTCTCGTATTCATGCATATCCACGAAGGAGCCTGGCAGCAGGGTCGTATCTCCCGCATCAACGATACGGAATTTACGCAGCATCTGTCTGATCATAACCTCAACGTGTTTATCATTAATTTCTACGCCTTGGTTACGGTATACGCGTTGAACTTCCTGAAGGATGTAGTTCTGCACGCCACGGATACCTTTGATACGAAGCATTTCCTTCGGATCAATGGAACCATCGGTCAGTTCATCCCCGGCTTCAATTTGCTTGCCTTCGCTTACGCGCAGACGGGAGCCATAGGTAACAGCGTAAACCTTAGTCTCAGCTTCACCTTGTACTTCGATTTCACGACGGTCCTTCGTTTCGCGAATCTCTTTAACCACACCGTCGATCTCACTAATGGTCGCTTGACCTTTAGGATTACGGGCTTCAAAGAGCTCCTGGATACGCGGAAGACCTTGTGTAATATCATCGCCGGCAACGCCGCCTGTGTGGAACGTACGCATCGTGAGCTGTGTTCCCGGCTCGCCGATGGATTGAGCTGCGATAATACCAACCGCTTCACCAATCTCAACATGCTTACCAGTAGCCAGGTTACGGCCGTAACATTTTTTGCAGACGCCATAACGCGCACGGCAGCTCAAGATGGAACGAATTTGAAGCTTCTCAACGCCAGCTGCTACGATTTCCTCAGCTTTGTCGGAGTCAATCAATTCGTTACGGTTCACGATGATCTCTTTCGTTTCCGGATGACGGACAGTTTCAAATGCATAACGTCCCTCAATACGGTCGTAGAGATCCTCGATAACTTCTTTACCGTCCTGAATACGGCTAACGGTAAAGCCTTTATCCGTGCTGCACTCATCTTCGCGAACGATAACATCCTGGGCTACGTCAACAAGTCGACGAGTCAAGTAACCGGAGTCAGCGGTACGAAGCGCCGTATCGGCAAGACCTTTACGCGCACCGTGCGTGGACAGGAAGTACTCGAGTACCGTCAGTCCTTCACGGAAGTTCGATTTGATTGGGAGTTCGATGATACGACCCGACGGGTTCGCCATCAGACCCCGCATACCGCCGAGCTGAGTGATCTGCGATTTGTTACCCCGTGCTTTGGAATCTACCATGAGCATGATGGAGTTAAAGCGGTCCATCGATTTCATGAGTACATCCGTGATATCGTCCTTGGTCTTGGACCAGATATCGATAACACGATCATAACGTTCTTCATTCGTAATCAAGCCGCGGCGATATTGGTTCGTTACCACTTTAACCTTCTCGTCGGACTCTTTCAGAATTTCATTTTTCTCGTCAGGGACGATAACGTCGGATACCGCAACCGTTACGCCTGCTCGAGTGGAATAGGTGAAACCGAGCTGCTTGATTTTATCCAAAATCACAGAGGTTTCCGTTGTATGGTACGTTTCGAAGCAGCGTGCAATGATGGAACCCAGATATTCCTTACCAACAGCACCGCTGATTGGCAGTTCCTGAATCACTTTTTGAATATCTGCACCCTTCTCGTATACGAAATACTTCTCAGGCGTGCCTTGCAGCAGGTTCGTACGAGTCGCTTCATTGATGTACGGGAAGCTGGCAGGGAAAATCTCGTTAAAGATAATCCGGCCGATCGTCGTAATCAAAATCGCATCCTGCTGTTTTTCCGTGAAGCTGGTTTTGCCAAGAGCTTTCACCGGAATCGCTACGCGTGCATGCAGACCAGCTGCTTCACGCTGATAAGCGGAAACCGCTTCGTTCACGCTGCCCAGAATCATGCCGGTACCTTTTTCTTCCTTGTTATCCATAGTCAGATAGAAGGAACCCAGTACCATATCCTGAGAAGGCGTAACAACCGGCTTACCGTCTTTCGGGTTCAAAATGTTACCCGATGCCAGCATCAAAAGACGTGCTTCAGCTTGAGCTTCAGCTGACAAAGGAACGTGAACCGCCATTTGGTCACCGTCAAAGTCAGCGTTATACGCTGTACATACGAGCGGGTGAAGACGGATCGCATGGCCCTCAACCAGAATCGGTTCAAATGCTTGAATACCGAGTCTGTGAAGCGTCGGTGCACGGTTCAGAAGAACCGGATGCTCTTTAATAACCTCTTCGAGCACATCCCATACTTCTGGACTTACACGTTCTACTTTGCGCTTCGCACTCTTGATATTATGTGCAAGGCCTTTGTTGACCAGTTCTTTCATAACAAACGGCTTGAAGAGCTCAAGCGCCATTTTCTTAGGCAGACCGCATTGATACATTTTCAGGTAAGGACCTACAACGATAACGGAACGACCGGAATAGTCAACCCGTTTACCGAGCAAGTTCTGACGGAAACGTCCTTGTTTACCTTTCAGCATGTGGCTGAGGGATTTAAGCGGACGGTTACCAGGACCTGTGACCGGACGACCGCGGCGGCCGTTATCGATCAGTGCATCGACAGCTTCCTGCAGCATGCGCTTCTCGTTCTGAACGATAATATCCGGCGCGCCGAGATCCAGCAGTCTTTTCAGACGGTTGTTCCGGTTAATAACACGACGGTACAGATCGTTCAAGTCGGAGGTCGCAAAGCGTCCACCATCAAGTTGAACCATCGGGCGAAGCTCCGGCGGAATGACCGGCAGCACATCCATGATCATCCACTCCGGATTGTTGCCGGAGTTACGGAACGCCTCAATTACTTCCAGGCGTTTGATGGCCCGGTTGCGGCGCTGACCCTGTGCAGTGCGCAATTCTTCCTTAAGGAACTCAAGCTCTTTGTCAATGTCGATGTCTTGAAGAAGTTTCTTAACCGCTTCAGCACCCATGCCTGCCTGGAATCCGTAACCGTACTTCTCACGGTAGCTGCGATATTCCTTCTCGGACAACAGTTGCTTCTTCTCCAGCGGTGTATCTCCCGGATCGGTTACAACATAAGATGCGAAGTAAATGATCTCCTCCAGAGATCGTGGGGACATATCCAGAGCCAGACCCATACGGCTTGGAATGCCTTTGAAATACCAAATATGCGATACAGGAGCCGCAAGTTCGATATGACCCATCCGTTCACGACGGACTTTAGCGCGTGTTACTTCAACGCCACAGCGATCGCAGACTACTCCTTTATAACGGACACGCTTATACTTACCGCAATGACATTCCCAGTCCTTCTGCGGACCAAAAATCCGCTCACAGAACAAGCCTTCTTTCTCCGGCTTCAATGTACGGTAGTTAATCGTTTCCGGCTTCTTCACCTCTCCGCGAGACCAAGAGCGAATTTTTTCCGGTGAAGCAAGACCGATTTTCATGTACTCAAAATTGTTAACGTCCAACAAGGAGCAACCCTCCTCAACCTAGTCCTATTTATGTGCTATACGACCATAACACCACCGCCGACTTATAAGCCGACGGGGGTGAATGATTGACCGTTATTCCACTCCGACTTCAGTGCCTTCCAAGTTAAGGCTCAGTTTATCACCTTGAGCATCGTCTTCGTCATCGAGTTCTTTCATCTCGATTTCCTCTTCATTCTCGCTCAGGATTTTGACATCCATACCGAGAGACTGAAGCTCTTTGATCAATACCTTGAACGATTCAGGAACACCCGGTTCCGGAACGTTCTCGCCTTTGACGATGGATTCGTAGGTTTTCACCCGGCCGACCACGTCATCCGACTTGACGGTAAGAATTTCTTGCAGCGTATAAGCAGCACCGTAAGCTTCAAGTGCCCACACTTCCATCTCACCGAAGCGCTGTCCACCGAACTGAGCTTTACCACCCAGCGGCTGCTGCGTAACGAGAGAGTATGGTCCCGTAGAACGGGCGTGAATTTTATCATCAACCATGTGCGCGAGCTTGATCATGTGCATGACGCCGACGGTAACTTCACGTTCAAAACGTTCACCCGTCCGTCCGTCGTACAATACGGTCTTACCATTGCGCTGCATGCCTGCTTCTTCCATCGTATCAAACACGTCATACTCGCTTGCACCGTCAAATACCGGTGAAGCCACGTGAATGCCGAGCTGGAGCGCAGCCATACCCAAGTGAACCTCGAGCACCTGACCGATGTTCATCCGTGATGGAACCCCTAGAGGGTTCAACACAACTTGAACCGGCGTGCCATCTGGCAGGAACGGCATATCTTCTTCAGGCAAAATACGGGCAACGACACCTTTGTTACCGTGACGTCCGGCCATTTTGTCACCTTCGGAGATTTTACGTTTCTGTGCGATGTAAACACGAACCAGTTGGTTAACGCCCGGCGGCAATTCGTCACCGTTCTCACGTGTAAACACCTTCACGTCTACGATGATTCCGTCACTACCGTGAGGAACGCGCAGCGAGGTATCGCGCACTTCGCGAGCCTTCTCACCGAAGATCGCATGCAGGAGACGCTCTTCAGCCGTCAGCTCGGTTACACCCTTAGGCGTTACCTTACCTACGAGAATATCTCCGGCGCTGATTTCGGCACCGATGCGGATAATTCCGCGCTCGTCAAGGTTCTTCAGCGCTTCTTCACCTACGTTAGGAATATCACGCGTAATTTCTTCCGGTCCGAGCTTCGTGTCACGAGCTTCGGATTCGTACTCCTCGATATGAATCGAAGTGTACACATCCTCTTTGACCAGTTTCTCGGAGAGAAGAATCGCATCCTCGTAGTTGTAACCTTCCCAAGTCATGAACGCAACAACGACGTTGCGGCCCAGTGCCAATTCGCCCATCTCCGTGGATGGACCGTCTGCGAGAATGTCACCTTTTTTGATGACATCGCCGCGTTTAACGATTGGACGCTGATTGATGCATGTTCCTTGGTTCGAACGCATAAATTTGTGTAATTTATGTTTAATAAGATCGCCTTTGACTTCTTGTCCGTCGACATTTTCCACACGGCGGACCCAGATTTCATTAGCGGATGAACGTTCAATAATCCCGTCATGTTTGGATACAATACATACACCGGAGTCTTTCGCAGACTTGTGTTCCATTCCGGTTCCGACGAGCGGAGCTTTAGGAATAAGAAGCGGAACAGCCTGCCGCTGCATGTTGGATCCCATCAGCGCGCGGTTGGAGTCATCGTTCTCAAGGAACGGAATGAGCGCCGTCGCTACCGACACGACCTGCTTAGGCGATACGTCCATGTAGTCTACACGGTCGCTCGGCATAGGAAGGATGTTATCGGACTGCTTGTTATAACGGACGATAACCATTTCGTCAGCGAAGGTACCATCTTCGTTGAGCTCGGCGTTCGCCTGGGCAACGATGTAGTTATCCTCTTCGTCTGCAGTCAGGTAATCGATTTGGTCCGTTACTTTACCGGTCTTCGGATCCACCCAACGATACGGAGCTTCAATGAAGCCATATTCGTTGATGCGAGCAAACGTCGACAAGGAGTTGATCAGACCGATGTTCGGTCCCTCCGGGGTCTCAATCGGACACATACGGCCATAGTGACTGTGGTGAACGTCCCGCACTTCAAAGCCCGCACGCTCACGAGTCAAACCGCCGGGTCCGAGAGCAGACAGACGACGTTTATGCGTCAGTTCAGCAAGCGGGTTGGTCTGATCCATGAACTGGGACAGCTGGGAGCTACCGAAGAACTCTTTAATCGATGCGATAACCGGACGTATGTTGATAAGCGCCTGCGGCGTAATCACGTTTGCATCCTGAATCGACATTCTTTCACGAACGACACGTTCCATCCGGGACAAACCGATACGGAACTGATTTTGAAGCAATTCGCCTACGGAACGCAGACGACGGTTACCCAGGTGGTCAATATCATCCGTATTGCCAATCCCATGCAGCAGGTTGATGAAATAGCTGATGGAAGAAATGATATCTGCCTGTGTAATATGCTTCACCGATTTATCAATGTTTGCGTTCGCGATGACCTTCACGACTTTGGCATCCTCAATCGGAGAGAATACATCGATCGTTTGCAGCGGGATATCCTCGCTGTCCATCACACCGCCGGTAACATGATAATTCTTGAAGCCTACGCTCTTCTCAAGGTAAGGCATGATCTCGTCCAAAAGACGGCGGTCTACGGTTTGACCAGCTTCTGCAATGATCTCACCCGTATCGATGTCTATCAAACTCTCTGCCAAACGCTGATTAAAGAGACGGTTCTTAATATGAAGCTTCTTGTTGATCTTGTAGCGACCAACATTAGCCAAATCATAACGCTTCGGATCGAAGAAACGGGCAACGAGAAGGCTCTTCGCATTCTCCAGTGTTGGCGGCTCGCCCGGACGAAGACGTTCATAGATTTCGATGAGCGCTTTTTCCGTGGAGTCGGTGTTGTCTTTATCCAGCGTATTTTGAATATATTCATCATTGCCCAGAAGATCCAGAATCTCGGCATCTGTACCAAAACCAAGTGCACGTAAAAGTACCGTTACAGGGATTTTACGGGTACGGTCGATCCGGACATAGATAATGTCCTTCGCGTCCATCTCCAGTTCAAGCCAAGCGCCGCGGTTAGGGATAACTGTTGCAGTGTACGTCGTCTTACCGTTTTTATCCACTTTTGTGCTGAAATAGACGCTGGGAGAGCGAACCAACTGGCTGACAATAACCCGTTCGGCACCATTGATAATGAATGTTCCGGTTTCCGTCATTAACGGGAAGTCTCCCATGAACACTTCCTGCTCCTTGACCTCTCCGGTCTCCTTGTTAATGAGCCGGACTTTCACGCGGAGCGGCGCCGCATAAGTAACGTCGCGTTCTTTCGCGTCATCGACGGTGTATTTCGGTTCTCCAAGGCTGTAGTCAATGAACTCTAGCACCAAATTACCTGTGAAATCCTGAATCGGCGAGATGTCCTGGAACATTTCGCGGAGTCCTTCCTCCAAAAACCATTCATAAGATTTTTGTTGGATTTCAATCAGGTTCGGAACTTCGAGTACCTCGTTAATACGAGCATAACTTCGCCGAGTGCGTCGACCATATTGAACAAGATGTCCTGCCAACTTAAACTCACCCCTCATGTCTACTCACTTTAAAAATTTCATTGCGAACCTCTGTTTGTAACACTATAATGGAACATACAGAGGACACTCCCATAAATAGAGAAAAGCCCTTATCGAATACCTTTTCGAAAAAAGAGCAGCTTATCCATGGTTATGATAATCATCTCATATCCTGTAGATTTGCCCAAAATGTACATATTATACGTCAATATGATCGACTTTATGCATCTTTCCACACATTAAGTCTTGACATTTCAGCCAACTAAAGACAAAGAGACCATCCTAATACTGACATTTTATAATAATACCATACCAGCATACCCAAGTCAACAGCCTAGTCGAACTATTTTAAGAAGATTTCGTCGCTTTGAATATCCGGTATCCTTTATCCTTCGTTACTTCCTCGACCTGATGAAATAGACTCTCCAGCTTCGCTTTCGCTGAAGGCGCGCCTTGCTTCTTCTGAATCACAACCCACAGCTGCCCATCCTCACGCAGATGCTTCCACGCTTCTTCGAATATGGCATGAACCGTCTCTTTCCCGGCACGAATCGGCGGATTGGTGAGAACCACGTCGAATTGCTGACCCTGCACCGCAGCAAACAAATCGCTCTCCAAGATGGTCACATTGGATATACCATTACGTTTCGCATTCTCCTTGGCTAATTCGACAGCACGGCTATTAATGTCGATCATCGTCACATGGCCCTGCGCAGCCATTTTTGCCGCTGACAGACCGATCGGACCATATCCGCAGCCTACATCCAATACTTCAGCATGCTGGTTAAAGTTCATAACCTCTATTAAAACCTTGCTGCCATAATCCACGCCGCTCTTAGAGAATACGCCCGCGTCACTGATAAAGTTGAAAGTCTGCCCCCGAAGCTCCGTCTTTAACTCCTTACGGTCATGAGCAATTTCCGGCTGATTCGAGTAATAATGTTGATTCGGCATCATTTCCTCCGTCTTGAATCAAAGTCTGCCCGCCTAAGATATTTCGCTCTTAAGCGCTCTTATCCCAGTATAACCTTTCTTGCGGAGAATCAGTACCTTGTGATCTCCCCGCCACAATAACAAACCCCTTGAACAAATATTCAAGGGGTTTGATTCTTGCTGACGTGAATCTCAAGAAGTTAATTACTTAACTTCTACGGATGCGCCTGCTTCTTCCAATTTAGCTTTAACAGCTTCTGCTTCTTCTTTAGCTACTTTTTCTTTCAATGGTTTTGGAGCGTTGTCAACCAGTTCTTTTGCTTCTTTCAAGCCAAGACCTGTGATTTCGCGAACCACTTTGATTACGTTGATTTTGGACGCGCCTGCGCTAGTCAGGATTACGTCAAATTCGGATTGCTCAGCAGCTTCAGCTGCACCAGCGCCACCTACAACAGCTACTGGAGCTGCAGCAGTTACACCAAATTCTTCTTCGATTGCTTTTACGAGATCGTTCAGTTCCAGAACGGACATACCTTTAATTGCTTCCAAGATTTGCTCTTTGCTCATTGGGTTGAACCTCCATTTATTATTAAGATTTTATAGTTGTTATTACACAGCTTCAGCAAGACAAAGCTTATGCGCCTTGTTCTTCCTTCTCAGCAACAGCCTTAACTGCAAGCGCGAAGTTGCGCACTGGAGCTTGAAGCACGCTGAGGAGCATGGAGAGGAGACCTTCGCGGGACGGAAGTTCTGCCAGAGCTTTGATTTCGCTCTCTCCGATTACACGGCCTTCTACTACGCCGCCTTTCAATTTCAACGCGTCGTTTTTCTTAGCAAAATCGTTAAGGATTTTTGCTGGAGCGACAGCGTCATTGGTACCAAATGCAACAGCTGTTGGACCAGTCAAGACTTCGTCCAGATCAGTCAGCTCTGCTGCCGCAGTTGCACGGCGAAGCAGCGTGTTTTTCAGTACTTGGAACTCGACGCCAGCTTCACGAAGCTGTTTACGAAGTTCAGTTACTTGCGCAACGTTCAGTCCGCGATAGTCAGCAACTACTGTCGATACGCTCTCGCGCAGCTTAGCAGCAACGACATCAACCGCTTCTTGTTTCGCTTGAATCACTTTTGCGTTTGCCAATGATTACACCTCCTGGTTGTATTAGTAGCGTAAGAGCACCAAGCTCTCCGCTCTTCCTACGGGCACTAAAAAAGCCTCCGTAGAATCACGAAGGCCTGATGAATCATCATTTGGCCGGAGTAACCGGACAAATTGTTGACGTTCTATCATAACACCTCGGTAGGAAATTAAGCCTGCTTAGGGCACCTACTGTCTACGGTAAGCATATTCAACTTTAAGGGTCAGTCTCGAAGACTCACAACTGTTACATAATATCAAACCTCATTGACCAAAGTCAATGGTAATATTATCTGTAGACGGTTGTGTTCACGCGAGCGCTTGGTCCCATTGTCGAGGAAACAGCGATGCCTTTCAGGTATACACCTTTAGCAGCAGCTGGTTTCGCACGATTCAATGCATCGATGAGAGCTTTGAGGTTCTCATTCAATTGAGCTGCATCGAAAGACACTTTACCGATCGGCGCGTGAATTTGACCTGCTTTGTCCAGACGGTACTCGATTTTACCGGCTTTGATTTCTTGAACAGCCTTAGCAACATCGAATGTAACCGTACCAGCTTTAGGGTTAGGCATCAGGCCTTTACCACCGAGCAGACGGCCAAGTTTACCGACTTCACTCATCATATCAGGTGTAGCTACGCAGACATCGAACTCGAACCAGCCTTGTTGGATTTTGTTGATCATGTCTTGATCGCCAACAAAATCAGCGCCAGCAGCTTCTGCCTCTTTCGCTTTTTCACCTTTTGCAAATACCAGAACGCGTTGTGTTTTACCTGTGCCGTGAGGCAAGACAACAACACCACGAACAGCCTGGTCTTGTTTACGTGGGTCTACACCCAAACGTACAGCCGCTTCAACAGTTTCGTCGAATTTGGCAGTTGCAGCCTTCTTCACAAGCTCTACAGCTTCCAAAGGCTCATAAGTTGCTTCGCTGTCAATCAGCTTCGCAGCTTCAACGTATTTCTTACCGTGTTTAGCCATGTTTGTTTTCCTCCTTTGTGGTGTTAGCGGAAATTCCTCCCACATAATCCGAACCTAGTTCGGTTTCAATCAAAAGACAATTAGTCTTCGATTGTGATACCCATACTACGGGCAGTACCTTCTACCATCTTCATTGCAGCTTCAACAGATGCAGCGTTCAGGTCAGGCATTTTTGTTTCAGCGATTTGACGAACAGCGTCACGCTTAACAGTAGCAACTTTCTTCTTGTTAGGCTCGCCGGATCCTTTTTCGATCTTAGCAGCCACACGAAGCAGAACAGCAGCCGGTGGAGTTTTAGTGATGAACGTAAAGGAACGATCTTCAAACACCGAAATTTCAACCGGAATGATCAGACCAGCTTGATCAGCAGTACGTGCGTTGAACTCTTTACAGAATGCCATGATGTTGACACCCGCTTGACCCAATGCAGGACCTACTGGAGGAGCCGGATTCGCTTTACCTGCAGGAATTTGCAGTTTCACAATCTTGATAACTTTCTTAGCCATGGTTGACACCTCCTTGCATCAATAGTGGTAGCGGACGCTTTGACACGCCCTCCCACAAGAAACCTGAAGAATTAAATCTTCTCCACTTGAGTATAATCCAACTCCAGCGGGGTTTCCCGTCCAAACATGTTGACGTGAACTTTCAACTTGCTCTTTTCAGCCAAAATCTCTTCCACGGAGCCCACAAAATTCGCAAAAGGACCAACCTTGATACGAACGGATTCCTTGATGTCGAATTCGATCTTCGGTTTCGGCTCTTCCATGCCCATATGCTTCAGAATCTGTTCTACTTCTTCTGGAAGCAAAGGCGTCGGTTTAGAACCGGACCCTGTCGAACCAACAAAACCGGTCACTCCTGGTGTATTGCGGACAACATACCAAGAATCATCGGTCTGAATCATTTCGACCAAGACATATCCCGGGTAAACTTTACGCATGACGGTTTTTTTCTTGCCGTCTTTGTTTACGATTTCTTCTTCCATCGGAACAAGAACGCGGAATATTTTGTCCTCCATGCCCATGGACTCGACACGTTTTTCCAAATTGGCTTTGACTTTATTCTCATACCCAGAGTAGGTATGAACTACGTACCATCTTTTTTCCATATCAAGCCACCTGGGACCCTTCTAAATTATCGCTTCGATCACAGCGGAAATACCGATGTCTACAACCCAAAAATAAATCGTGACAAACACAATGGTGCCGAGAACAATTAAAGTATAGTTCGTCAGTTCTTTACGATTGGGCCAGCGAACTTTTTTAAGTTCCGCCCAGCTTTCAGAGAAAAAGGAAAACAGAGACTTGAAACCACGTTTCACGCCGACTACACCTCCAAAAGAAAACTATCTGGTTTCGCGATGAGGAGTTTGCTCGTTACAGAACTTGCAAAATTTCTTCATCTCCATGCGGTCGGGGTGATTTCGCTTGTTTTTGGTGGTTGTGTAGTTTCTTTGTTTGCAGCTTGTACAAGCCAAAGTGATAATTACCCGCATGATGTGCACCTCCCGAAGACGTCCTTCTTTGTCAGAAGAATCGATATTGATCCTAGTAGAAACAACCTTGTTCTCATCGAAACCCGGTTATTTCTGCGAGATGAATAAAACCGTTGTTCCAAAAGCTGTAACAACGATCCATTCATAAAACACGCGAATTTAGGCCTACCTAAAACACTTTATCACAAGGATAGCGCCATTTCAAGCCTTTTTCTCTCTGATTGCGGGCTGCAATAAATGCCATTGCCAGCTAAACCAGGGAATGAGTCCCCGGAATATTGTAAACATCTCGCTGTAAAAAACTGTGGCGTTTCACAGTCTTTGTCCATCCTGCATAGCATTTAGTCTATATCCAGTATGTTCAATCTTCCAAGAGATGAAACACCAAATATTACACATTTTGCGTTTTGCGAAAATGGACATCTTGGAATTTCGTCCTATCATATCTGCCAGCTAAAAATAAATGGCGACAAAGTATAAAAAAGATCCTTCGCCGGCCATCCTGATTCAATAACGATCAGGCAATTAAAAAAAGGCTCTGATTGAGCCTTCTGCTTCTTATCCGACACTTGCTATTAATTATCCCTGACTTCCAGATAACGTTCAAGCTTTCGCTTTACTCGCTGGAGTGCATTGTCAATCGATTTTACATGACGCCTTAAATCTACCGCAATCTCTTGATAGGATCGACCGTCCAAATAGAGCATCAGGACTTTCCGTTCCAGCTCGCTTAAGATCTCTGACATCTTGTCTTCCAGGCCGACAAATTCCTCTTGATTGATGATCAGTTCCTCCGGATCGCTTACCGCAGTACCGCAAATGACATCCAGCAGCGTACGGTCCGAATCCTCATCATAAATCGGCTTGTCCAATGAGACATACGAATTGAGCGGAATATGCTTCTGTCTCGTAGCGGTCTTAATTGCCGTAATGATCTGCCTGGTAATGCAGAGCTCGGCAAAGGCCTTGAACGAGGACAGCTTATCCCCTTTAAAATCACGAATTGCCTTGTACAGCCCGATCATGCCTTCCTGGACAATATCTTCCCGGTCAGCGCCAATCAGAAAATAGGAGCGGGCTTTAGCACGTACAAAATTCCGGTATTTATTGATCAAATACTCCAGCGCCCCGCTATCACCCTCGCGGACCGCCTCGACAATGTCTTCATCGCTTATCACATCATACCCTGACAACATGACTTCCTTGAGGTCCACACTCAATAGAATCCCTCCGGCCCGGAACGCACGGTAGCCCGTCACTCGCTTGAAATATATGACAAGTATATATGATGTCTACTAGACCGTCAACTACGTTCTACCTAAAATAGACCGATAATAACATTTAATGTAAACTTTTTCATAGATTCATATACCGTTTTCATTCTCCAAATGAGCCGACCTCTCGTCCCTATTGTGTAAAACAGTTCTATTCTCTTCGCCAGCGCTCGAACGCCTGTCTCACATCCGGCGGCAGCTTCCCGTCAAGTGTATTCCTGCTCTTAGTCTGCTCTTTCGTTATTTTTTGCTTCACTTCGCGCTCACTTTGCTCCACCTCGTTAAGCAATTCCCGGGCGGACAGCCGGAGTGCTCCCCGAGCAAAAATCACGTGCTGCTCAATTAAATCGCTGGTCGCCACATAAATTTTACGCCGACGGTGGCTAAACTCCCCGACTAGCCGTTCAATGCACTCATCGGCGGTTTCTTTCTCCTTCGTAAAAAACACCTGAACCTTGCCTTGCGTGTAGGATTTCCCCAGTCCAGGAACACGGTATGCGTCAAAAATCACCACGACTCTGAGGCCTGAGAACGCCTGGTAATCCGCTAATTTCTCCAGCAGCATGTCTCGCGCTTCATGCATGCTGCTATTGGCGAGCTTCGCAAGATATGGCCAGCCGCCGATCATATTATAACCGTCGACCAGCAGCACATCCCGCCAATCGGCCATCATTGCTAACCTTGAAGGCGGCGACGGCGAAGCACTTCGTACATAACGACACCTGCGGCTACCGAGGCATTAAGCGAGTTGATCTTTCCGGCCATCGGCAGTTTCACAAGCACATCGCATTTCTCACGGATCAGACGCCCCATCCCTTTATTCTCATTACCGATAACGATAGCAACCGGCCCGTCAAAAACCTCGGTGTCATACAATTCCTGAACGGCATCAACAACGGTCCCGACAACCCACACACCCATTTCCTTCAGCTGATCGATGGTTTGGCCCAGATTGGTCACCCTAGCTACGGGCACATACTCCACTGCGCCGGCGGATGTTTTGGATACCGTTGCCGTTACTTGGGCGGATCTGCGCTTAGGCAGTACGACGCCATGAGCACCCGTGCAGTCTGCCGTCCGGAGAATCGAGCCCAGATTGTGCGGATCCTCGATCTCGTCGAGAAGCAGCAAGAAAGGCGGTTCGCCTTTTTCCTCTGCAACTTTCAGCAAATCCTCCACTTCCACATAAGCATAGGGTGCCGCTTGGGCAACCACGCCTTGATGCTGAACTCCCGGAACCATCTGATCCAGCTTGCGTTTGTCCACATGCTGAATGACAATACCCAGTTTCTTCGCTTCCGCGATGATCGGCAGGGTCAGGTGCTTTTGCGCATTTTCGGCAATCCATATTTTGTTGATCGTACGTCCTGATTTGAGCGCTTCCGTTACGGAGTGCTTACCAGCTACTACTTCCTCTTCTTGCAACATGTAGTTCTCCTCCTGCATATCAGCCGGCGTCCCCTCGCGGAAACACCGGCTGTATCGTTTCAATGTGATGCGATATTGTCTAACGGTCTATTTAATAGACCCCTCAATATACTCGATGCTCTTCCCTATGAGCTCACGGAGCCGGTCCTGCTCACCCGTATAATATAAATACCCAACCAGCGTCTCAAATGCCGTTGCATGCCGGTATTCGAGGACGTCGGCATTTTTGGGGATGCTGCCAGATTTGGCGTTGCGTCCCTGACGCACAATATCGCGCTCTTCTTCCGTCAACTCCGGATCCAGATAAGCCAATATTCGGCTCTGTGCCTTCGCCGACACAAATCCTGTTGCCGAACGGTGCAAGTGATGGGGGCGGAGATTCGCTCTCGATATCAAAAACTGCCGCACCGCCACCTCATAAATGGCATCTCCGATATAGGCAAGCACGATGGGCGGGATTAACCGGGCCGGCTTCGACGGCGGAAAATCGAACCAGCCTACTGCGGGATCATGAAACTCAGGCCCGCTCATTTACGCCGCCAGCGCATACCCTGCGCCGTATCCTCAAGCACGATGCCTTCATCCGCCAGCTTGTCGCGGATTTCATCCGCTCGGGCCCAGTTTTTATTCTTCCGGGCTTCGACACGTTCGGTAATCAGAGCTTCAATCTCTTCGTCCAGCAATTCATCCGTGCCTGTATTTACGATGCGCAGCACGCCGTTCATTTCGTTGAAAGCGCGCAGCACTTCATGCAGGTCCGCCGCAGGTATCGAGGCTTCCTTCAGCAGCTGATTCGCCTCGCTGGCCCATTGGAACATGGCGGTGATGGCGTCCGGCGTGTTGAAATCATCCTGCATCTTCTGATGAAATTCGACAAGGACGGCCGATATTTTATCCGAAACTTCCTGGCTTACGTTATCGTCCTTCGAACCGATCGCGGTACTCAATCGATGCTCGATATTAGCCGCCGCATTCGCCAGACGTTCCACGCTGTTCTGCGCCTGCTCCATCACCTCATCGCTATAATTCAGCGGGTTGCGGTAATGGGTGGACAACATGAAATAGCGGATAGCTTCTTTTGTATATTGTTCACGAAGTTCCTTAACCAATACACCATTGCCTAACGATTTCGACATTTTCTCGTTATTGATGCGGATATATCCATTGTGCATCCAATAGTTCGCCAGCGGTTTACCTGTCAGTGCCTCCGACTGCGCAACTTCGCATTCATGGTGCGGGAACTGCAGGTCCTGGCCGCCGCCATGGATATCCAGCGTATCCCCTAGATAACGACGGGCCATGGCGGAACACTCAATATGCCAGCCTGGACGGCCGTCGCCCCAAGGACTGCTCCAGTAGATCTCTCCAGGCTTCGCGGCTTTCCATAGAACAAAGTCTTCCGGATTTTCTTTCCGCTTATCCACCTCAATCCGGATACCGAATTGCAGCTCGTCGAGATTTTGCTGGGACAGCTTCCCGTAATCGTCAAACTTGCGGGTCCGGTAGAATACATCTCCCCCGTTCTCATAAGCAAAGTCGCGGTCAATGAGTTCCTGGATGAATTCGATAATGCTCTCCATATTGTCCGTTACCCGTGGATTCAATGTCGCTCTTGGTATGCCAAGACCGTCCAGATCCTCGTAATAGGCGTTAATAAACTTATCCGCGACCTCCGGAACGGTCGTCCCGGTTTGCTCCGCTTTCCGGATCATTTTGTCATCCACATCCGTAAAATTCACCACGTAATTCACATCATTACCCTGGTTCTCAAAGTAAGCTCGAACCACGTCGAAAAAGATCATCGGCCGAGCATTCCCGATATGGATATAATCGTACACGGTAGGACCGCACACGTAGATCTTTACCTTCCCGGGTTCCTGAGCAACAAACGTTTCTTTCATGCGGGTTAGCGTGTTATAGATTTGCAGTGCCATAGGGTATCATCTCAATCCTTTCATTCCATCGCTTATTGTTCCTTCACGGCTTACGGGCTTACTCTTCTTTGGCCGAAGACACAACGACCTCGGATACCATGCCTTTAGACTGGTTTCGTTTGCTCTCATGAAGCTCCGCCCGGAGCTGATCGATCTCCTTCTGCATCGAACGGAGCATATCAACAATCGGATCGGGCAGATTCGTGTGATCCAGCCGGTCGCGCACCCGCTCTCCGTTCTGTTTCACGATTTTTCCCGGATTGCCAACAACGGTGCTGTTTTGGGGAACAGGTCTTAATACGACTGCATTGGAACCAATGTTACAGTTATCCCCAATCGTAAAGGAACCTAGCACTTTCGCACCCGATCCGATGACCACGTTGTTGCCGATGGTCGGGTGCCGCTTGCCTTTTTCCTTGCCGGTTCCTCCAAGCGTTACCCCCTGGTAGATCACCACGTCATCCCCAATCTCACAGGTCTCTCCAATGACAACCCCCATCCCGTGGTCAATGAACAGCCGCTGCCCGATACGGGCTCCCGGATGAATCTCGATCCCTGTCATAAACCGGCTGAACTGGGATATCAACCTGGCCAGCGTATACCATCGCCGCTTAAATAATGCATGAGCTACCCGGTGCGCCCACAGTGCGTGAAGCCCCGAGTAGGTGAATACCACTTCAAAAAGTCCCCGGGCAGCCGGGTCATTCTCGAACACTGTCCGAATATCCGATTTCATCTGTTTAAACATGAACGCTCCCTCTTTCCCCTCTTCCAATCGCGCATGCAACTTGCTATCCATCGTTATTCCTGTAAATAAAAAACGCCCCTGCAGCTTATCGCTGCAGAGGCGCTAGACCGCGGTTCCACTCTGCTTAGAACCGGCACAAGTCTCCTCCCTTCGTCAGGGACGGATTCTACCGATTCTCTTCATGTCATTAACGGCAGACGACCGGCATGATCTAACGATTATGTTCGCTTCAACCATGCAGCTCACAGGTGCATTTCCGCTGCAGGCGACGGGACAACTCTCAGCCGGCAAATTCAAGTGGTCCTTGTCTTCTGCCGATTGTCCTCTCTGGAACGTGCCTGTTTTACGCGTACTTCTCCTGATCGTAGCTTTTATACGTTTATATTTGTTGATCTAGGTCAGTAGTGATTAATGACCGCGTTGCTCACTAGAGACGCTACGCTGACGGATCGTGCTTTCGATCGCTGTTGTTTTCAGATTTCTTGAACGTAAATCAACATAGTTGAAATCCGAAAACAAAGGCGAACGCTTCGCTTCTACAACACGATTCCGTCCTCTCCGCTACTTCCCTGTATGAGTAAATGCTCCATTTAATAAAACCCTAGATCAAAGAATACTTCACTTATAGTTTGGTGTAATTATAACTGATGATATACGGGCTGACAAGGAACGTTTATCGAGGAAGCCGCCCGAATTATGCGCCTTTGATCTGAGAACGCAAACGGTCAAGCACGCGATCCCTGCCAAGCAGCCAGATCGTCTGGTTCAGGTCGCGGCCATGGGTTTGTCCCGTCAAGGCTACGCGGATCGGCATAAAGAGCTGTTTGCCCTTAAATCCGGTCTCCTTCTGAACTTCCTTGATCAACGCCGCAATCTTCGGAGCGTTAAACTCATCCGTCTGCTCGATCTTCGCAAGGAATGCCGACAATACGGCAGGCACCTGCTCGCCGCCCATCACTTCAATCCCTTCGGCATCCAGCTCCAGATGCGTACGGAAGAACACTTCCGACAGATCCACGATGTCCGAAGCAGCGGTCATCTGCTCCTGATAGAGCGCCACAAGCGCGCGTGCCCACTCCTCTTGCTCGGCCGTAAGCTCGGACGGCAAGCGGCTGGCTTTTTGCAGATGCGGAATGGCTAAATCGGCAATTCGGTCCGGATCCGCGTTCTTAATGTACGTGTTATTCATATGAGCCAGCTTGTTCGTATCGAATACCGCCGGGCTCTTGGACAGACGATGCTCGTCAAAGATCGAGATCAGCTGCTCTTGGGAGAACACTTCCTCTTCCCCTTCCGGAGACCAGCCAAGCAGCGAGATGAAGTTGAACAGCGCTTCAGGCAAATAGCCAAGCTGGTCATACTGCTCGATGAACTGGATGATCGATTCATTACGCTTGCTCAGCTTCTTATGATCCTCGCCCACGATCAGGGTCATATGTCCGAACTGAGGCGGCTCCCACCCGAAGGCTTCATAGATCATCAGCTGGCGCGGCGTATTGGAGATATGATCCTCCCCGCGGAGCACATGGCTGATCTTCATCAGATGATCGTCTAAGGCTACCGCGAAATTGTAGGTAGGAATGCCGTCTTTTTTGACGATAACAAAGTCGCCCGTCTCTTTGCTGTTAAACGAAATCGTACCCTTCACCATATCATCGAATGTGTAGATACGATCTTCCGGAACGCGGAAGCGGATGCTGGCCACACGGCCTTCAGCCTCAAGCGCCTGCCGCTGCTCTTCCGTCAAATCCCGGTGCTTCCCGGAATAGCGCGGCGTTTCGCCGCGAGCCATCTGCTCTTCCCGCTCCTGCTCCAGCTCTTCTTCCGTGCAGTAGCAGCGGTAAGCAAGCCCGCGATCCAGAAGGTCCTGCCAATATTGTTTATAAATATCAAGACGCTCGGTCTGGCGGTAAGGCCCGTACTCGCCCCCGACATCCACGCTTTCATCCCAGTCCATGCCCAGCCACTTCAAGTATTTCAGCTGGCTTTGCTCTCCGCCTTCTACGTTGCGTTTTACATCCGTATCCTCGATACGAATAATGAATTTCCCGTTGTTTTTGCGGGCGAATAAATAATTGAATAATGCCGTTCTGGCATTGCCGATATGTAAATGTCCCGTTGGACTCGGTGCATAGCGCACGCGGACTTCTCCGGTCATTGTAAACCCCTCCGCTTCCCTTATTCTTTCAAGATTCCTAGCTCAAAATATTCCCTTATTGAACACATACTTCAAGATGATAGCACACCTTTTACGAGGCAGACAACCGATTGCGCGGCGATTCCTTCGCCCCTGCCGGTAAACCCGAGCTGCTCGGTAGTGGTCGCCTTCACGTTCACCTGATCCACCTCAGCATCCAGCGCTTTGGCGATCACTTCCGCCATCTGCGGAATATAGGGTGCCATCTTTGGCTTCTGCGCAATAATCGTGGAATCGATATTACCTAGTGTATACCCGCGTTCCTTGGCCATGACCCATACCTGCTCCAAAAGCTTCAGGCTGTCGGCGTCTTTAAAGGCAGGATCGTTATCGGGAAAGTGGCGCCCGATGTCGCCGAGCCCAAGCGCCCCCAGGATCGCGTCCGTTACGGCGTGCAGCAGCACGTCGGCGTCGGAGTGCCCGAGAAGCCCTTTCTCATAAGGAATCGTGACGCCTCCGATGATGCACTGCCTTCCTTCTACAAGCTGATGTACGTCAAACCCCTGTCCTACTCGAATCATTCCATGTCCTCTCCCTTACGTTTCTGTAAAAAAGCCGCATATTCCAGATCCTCCGGCGTGGTGATTTTGATATTGCTGTATTTCCCCTCCACCACGGTTACCGGATGTCCTGCCCGCTCCATCAGCATGGCATCGTCGGTGCCTGTAAACCCATCCTTCGCCGCTGCCTCATGGGCGGACAGCAGGTCGGAAAGACGAAAAGCCTGTGGGGTCTGAACGGCCCACAGACTTTGACGGTCCGGGGTGCCTGTAATCTGCCCCTTACCGTTCACCTGTTTAATCGTATCCTTCACGGGAACCCCAAGTACCGAGGCGCCCTCGCGGATTGCCGCATCGCGGCAGGCTTCAATCTCCTCTTGCGTTACAAACGGCCTTACGCCGTCATGTATCATTACCCATTCTGAAGAAATTTGCTTGATGCCTTGGTATACGGACTGCTGCCTCTCGCTTCCCCCCGGGATTACAGCGGACACCTTGTCCAAACCGTATTCCTGTATCCAGGATTCGCAGCGAGGGACATCCTCCATCCCCGTCACAAGCACAATTTCCTGCAGCCATGGTATCCGGCTGAATGCTTCAAGCGTATGAACGATAATGGGCTTTCCGTTCAGAGCCAGGTACTGCTTGCTCTCCCGGGTGCCCATCCTCGTTCCTTTTCCCGCCGCTACAATGACAGCGCCAAAGTTACTCATCAAGCACCAAACTCCTGTCTCACCCAACACGCCCCATACGGACGAATGCGGATATATATATCCCCATCATACCCCTTTACTGGGCTTTTTCCAACAGTTTTGGTTTTGCGAAGATCATTCGGCCCGCCGAGGTTTGCAGTACGCTGGTAACGAGCACTTCCATCATCGTGCCGATGTACTCGCGGCCGCCCTCCACGACGATCATCGTGCCGTCATCCAGATACGCAACGCCTTGACCATGCTCCTTGCCGTCCTTGATAATCTGTACCAGAATTTCTTCCCCTGGCAGGACCACCGGTTTGACCGCGTTAGCGAGATCATTAATGTTCAGGACCGACACGCCCTGCAGCTCGCAAACCTTATTCAAGTTAAAATCATTGGTGACCACTTTGCCTTGAAGCACTTTGGCCAGTTTCACCAGCTTGCTGTCGACCTCGGATATTTCCTCAAAGTCTCCTTCATAAATGAGTACCTTGACGTCCAGCTCTTTCTGGATTTTGTTCAAAATATCAAGGCCGCGCCGGCCGCGATTTCGCTTAAGAAGGTCTGAGGAATCCGCAATATGCTGAAGTTCCTCCAGAACAAACTCAGGAATGACTATCGTTCCTTCGATAAATCCGGTCTTGCATATATCCGCAATTCTCCCGTCAATAATGACACTCGTATCCAAAATCTTATGTTCCTCTATGCGCCGGCCCTCAGGCTCAGCGGCTTGGCTCCACTTGCCCGACATCCACAAGGACGCCAATTCATCCTTCTTCTCCAGTCCAATGCGAAACCCGATGTAACCGCCGAGCAGCGTAATGCCAACCTGCAGCAGCTGCCCTGCTTGTCCAAGCAAGGACAACCCCGGTGACAGCAATAGCGACAGCAGCAGGCCGCTCAACAGTCCCGCTGTACCCGCAGCCAGCTCATTCATCGGAATCCGGGAGAACGAAGTGATCAGGCTGTGCAGCCATCTCGTGACCCGATCCGCTGACAGCACGCCGATCATGCCAAACAATAATCCTCCAAGCACCGCGAAGGCTCCGCTTCCCGCTGCAAATAAACCTTGTCCAAAAATAGGCGAGAGCCCTGAGAAAGACCGTTCCATTGTATGATATAACGTATACCCGCCCCATGCTCCGCATAATACTGTAAATGCTAAAATAGCTTTTTTTAACATGAGCTTCCGCACACCTCCTTTTTATACCTGAATATCTTTGCTTCTATTTTCCAGTATGGTCCAATTTATAAAGTCGTAATCGTGCCGACCCATCTTTTTTTAAGATTATCGAATGTAAAGTTTTTCGGTGGAACCCAATAAATTGGATCATCGCAGGATAAACATCCCCAAAAACGCGGTGTCTCTTCTGTTGAAGTGCATCGATTGACGTTTTTTTTATAATATTTCCATATCCCCATATTCTACCGGTTTCGCCTACCCCCATCAGGCTTTGACGTGTACTGACATCAACCTCACAAATGGAATTGACCGCCTGCTGACACCTGAAATTGGTTGAAATCGCCTGAAGTAGTGGAATATAATGAACTCAATTCATAATATCGAGGTGGATGTATAAATGAGCGCTCCTAGTTTACAGGCTTTTCAGGACCAAGTTTCCGAATTGTTGCTCCGTCACCGCAGTCTCTTGGATGTTCTGTCTAAAAATGGTCAAAGCAATGCTTCAGTCAACCGGGCCGTAACCAAGGCCATCACAGAATGCGGATGCATCGAGCTCCACGCTACGAAGCAAACCTTCGATATCGGTGCTGATCTCGAATCAGCCCGGGAATTAGCCGGCACGCACGTCGAAGGCCATCTGTGCGAGAATTGCCGTGAAGCGGTAAGCACCGAACTTGGCCGCAACCTATTTTATATGTCTGCCCTTGCGAATCTTCTGGACATTCAACTGGATGAGGTTGTTGTCAAGGAGTCGCAGAAATGCTCCACATTGGGTATTTTCAACCTGTCGTAAGACCGTTAACATGATGACGGTTCGTAACGGCAAGGCACTCCATGCATACAAAAAAAAGCATTTATCTCGCTGCGCTAGCAGGGAAATAAATGCTTTTTATTTGGAGATATGTCCGAATCCGGCTTATCGGTCAGAGGATTGATAGGCCTCATCTGAATTGGGATCATCCTTTTTGCGACGTTTTTTGCGGTTCAGCCTGCGGAAATTCTGCTGCAAGCCATAACCTGCGTAAAGGACCAATGGCAAGAATATCAGCTTGGAGGTCTGCTCTGGTAAGAACACGGCAACCATAACTGCGCCAATGATGACGAGCGGCGTAAATTTAATCGCTGTTTTGGGAATGCCAATCTTCTTGAAGTTCGGGTACTTGACTGCGCTAACCATGAGATAAGAAAGCAGAAGTACGGCAATAATCATATAAGTTGCTGTAATCTCTTCATGGAATAACGCCAAGGTTGCCAGCACGCCTCCCGCAGCGGGGATCGGCAGGCCGATAAAATATCCCGGTATGCCCGGACGAACATTAAATCTTGCAAGACGCAGTGCGCCGCACATCGGAAATATGGCGGTCACTGTCCAAGCCAGTGCTGTATTAATATCCGTAAACGCTACGGTATACATAATGAGTGCCGGTGCTACGCCAAATGAAATTACATCGGATAATGAGTCAAGTTCCTTACCGAGCTCGCTTTGGGCATTTAACGCCCGAGCTACCCGACCGTCCAGTCCGTCAAGGAGCATGGCAATGATAATCATAATAGCCGCCATACTCGTTCGACCTTCCGTCGCCAAGATGATACCAATCATTCCGAGAAACAGATTACCTAAAGTAAACATGTTCGGAATTGATTTCGTCATTTTTTATTCACCTCATTAATGTTACGTACGAACATCGATTGTAGGTCTTTTAGATTTGTCTGTCAATGAATACTTGTTCTTGCAATCGTTTCAGACCTTCTTTAATGGTGCGTGCGCGAACTTCGCCAATCCCGTCCACTTCATCAAGTTCATGGATGGAAGCGGTCATAATGCTGGATAAATCATGGAACTGATCTACCAGATTACGAACGATCACATTCGGCAGGCGCGGGATTTTGTTCAAAATTCGGTAACCACGCGGCAGTATTTCTTCCTCCGATGCAGCGGCGGAAGCCGGATAACCAAGAAGCCTTACAATATGATGAATGTCCAGCAGCTCCTCATCCGTTGAACGCTTCAGCGCGAGAATGATCTCGCGGATCTTCTCCTCGCTGTACTCCCGGGCGTAGTCCGCATACAACAGCCAAGCCTCTTCCTCCATATTGCTCACAAGCTCATCCATCTGCATGCTGATCAAGCGGCCTTCGTTACCGAGCTCGTTGATATAACGCTTGATCTCCTTCTTGATGCGGAGCACCATCTCGACGCGCTGTATCACATTCACGACTTCTGGAATGGTAACCAGTTCTTCAAATTCAGACGCCGAGAGGTTGGTGAGTGATTGATTAAGCACCACGCGGTATCGCTCCAAGGTCTGTATAGCCTGATTGGCCTTGGTTAGGATAACGCCGATTTCCTTCAATGCATACCGCAGCGATCCTTGATACAGCGTAATGATGTTTCGGCGCTGCGAGATGGACACAACCAGCTTACCTGTCTGTTTCGCTACCCGCTCCGCTGTTCTGTGCCGTATCCCTGTCTCGATGGAAGAGATCGAGGAATCCGGAATCAGCTGGGTATTCGCATATAAGATTCGTTTCAAGTCTTCACTAAGGATGATGGCGCCGTCCATCTTGGCCAGCTCGTATAAATAGTTTGGCGAAAAATCGCAGTTAATGGAGAAGCCGCCGTCGACAACTTCCATTACCTCCGGGCTGTAGCCTACAACGATCAGGGCGCCCGTCTTCGCCCGCAGCACGTTCTCCAGTCCGTCGCGAAACGGCGTTCCCGGTGCTACCAGCTTTAGCAAATCATTCATTTTGTCCAGTTGGCTCGTTTCTTTCACCTTCGTATGCCCCCTAATCTAACGCAACCGCTAATGCATCTGCAACGGTGTTTACTCCTATTATTTGTATTCCTTTCGGATGCTTCCATCCCTTCAAACTCTTCTCCGGCATGAGTACGCGCTTAAAACCCAGCTTCTCGGCTTCTCTTACCCTCTGCTCCGCTCTTGAAACGGCCCGAACCTCACCGGTCAGACCCACCTCGCCAAAAATAACGTCATACGGCTTGGTCGGAATGTCGCGGAAGCTGGACGCTATGCTGACCGCTATGGCCAGATCCACCGCAGGTTCGTCGAGCTTCACGCCGCCCGCAACGTTCAGATAGGCGTCTTGGGTTTGCAGGTACATGCCCATCCGTTTCTCCAGCACGGCAATGATTAGATTCATGCGGTGGTGGTCCACCCCTGTGCCCATCCGGCGCGGTGACGGGAAGTGGGTTGTGGAGATGAGCGCCTGCAGCTCGACCAGAACTGGGCGAGTTCCCTCCATGCTTGCAACAACGGTTGAACCTGCTACACCTAAAGGCCGTTCAGATAAAAACAGTTCGGACGGATTCCCAACTTCCCGAAGTCCATCCTCACCCATCTCAAAAATGCCAATCTCATTCGTCGAACCGAAACGGTTCTTTACCGCACGAAGCAAACGGTAAGTATGGTGACGCTCTCCTTCAAAATAAAGCACACAGTCCACCATGTGCTCCAGCATCCTTGGGCCTGCAATAGCGCCTTCCTTGGTCACATGACCGACCAGGACGGTCGCTATGCCCTTCACCTTCGCCAATCGCATAAAGCGTGCCGTACACTCCCGTACCTGGGAAACGCTGCCCGGCGCACTGGTTACCTCCGGCAAATACACCGTCTGAATGGAGTCAATGACAACAAAGCCAGGCTTTACGTTCTCAATGGCTTCCTCAATCGATTCGAGATTGGTTTCACATAGGACAAACAGCTCCGGGGACAGCGCCCCGAGCCGATCTGCACGCAGTTTGGTCTGGCGTACGGATTCCTCACCGGAAATGTACAGAACGCGTATACCGTTCTGGGCCAATCGATTGGAGGCTTGCAGCAGCAGCGTGGATTTGCCGATGCCAGGATCACCGCCAACTAACACGAGTGAACCTGGAACAAGCCCGCCGCCGAGCACACGGTTCAATTCCGCAATGCCCGTCTGGATTCTGGGTTCTTTACCGCTTTCTATATTTATGATCGAAAGGGGTTTTTCTTTACTATGAAAAAGAGGGGAATTCATCCCCTGCGTCTTGATTACCGTCTCGGTCTCCTCTACCATGGAATTCCATGATTGGCAGCCCGGACATTTTCCGAACCATTTGGGCGCTTCATAGCCGCACTCGGTACAGAAAAATTTCGTTTTAGTTTTTGCCATGTGAGTCTCCTTTATGTCGCACATCATTTGTCGGATTGCGTAAAACCCTGCAAAATCAGGCATTAATCAAAGTTTACCATTTCTTATAATTCAACGTAAAGGTTAATTGGAAACTTTACGCGGGATGAGAAGGATTTGTTTCAAATTTGAAGGGGCGAGTGGGATACAAGGCTTTAATTGCTGGAGAATATAAACTAAAAACCGTGTCCGCTTCGCTGCCGGATCGTTCTTACGATCGCTGTTAAACCCAGGAAACTGGAATTGATATCAAAAGTGGTTTCCCGGTTTTAAAGGCGACCGCTATCGCTTCTTCAGAACGATTCCGTCCTCTCCGCTCGGTTGAACTGTAGGAATTTCAAACTAATCACAAGCAGCTCATACCGAGTACCCTTCAAAAGATATCCCCATCATGCAGTACCGGAATCTGACTTCACACCAACAAAACAAAACCCCGCTGGGTTTAATTCCAGCGGGGGTTGAAGTTACACTTATTCAGTTTCGGCTGATGCGGCAGTGACGCTCTCGTTCTTGTGTACAACCAGCTCGCCGTTTGCTTCATCAATGGTGAGCGAATCACCCTTGGCCACAGTACCTTTCAGCAGCTCCTCCGAGAGACGATCCTCGATGTGCTTCTGGATAGCCCGGCGCAGCGGGCGGGCACCGAAGGCCGGATCGTATCCTTCCTTCGCAATGAAGGCCTTCGCTTTGTCTGTGAGCTCGAAATGCACCTCGAATTCCTTCAGACGCTTGCGCAGCTCGTCGGACATCAAAGTCACGATTTCGGCAATGTGTTTCTCTTCCAAAGAGTGGAATACGATGATCTCGTCAATCCGGTTCAAGAACTCCGGACGGAAGCTCTTCTTGAGCTCATCCATCACTTTGCCTTTCATGTTGTTATAATCGCGACCTGCATCCGTCACCGCAGTAAATCCAAGCGTAGAATTTTTCTTGATCGCTTCCGCTCCCACGTTGGAGGTCAGGATGATCAGGGTGTTCCGGAAGTCCACCACGCGGCCCTTGGAATCGGTCAAGCGTCCGTCTTCCAGCACTTGAAGCAGGATGTTGAATACCTCAGGATGCGCCTTCTCGATTTCATCGAGCAGGACTACGGAATATGGCTTGCGGCGTACTTTCTCGGTCAGCTGACCGCCTTCTTCGTAACCTACATATCCCGGAGGCGCTCCGACGAGACGTGACGTGGAATGCTTCTCCATGTACTCGGACATATCGATCCGCACAACCGCATTCTCATCTCCGAACATCGCTTCAGCAAGAGCGCGTGCCAGCTCGGTTTTACCTACCCCTGTAGGACCCAGGAAGATGAAGGAGCCCATTGGACGCTTCGGATCTTTCAAGCCTGCACGTGCACGGCGAACCGCACGGCTGACCGCTTTGACCGCTTCCTCTTGACCGATCACGCGGCTGTGGAGGATTTCTTCCAGATTCAGAAGACGCTCGGTCTCTTCTTCTTTCAGTTTATTTACAGGAATACCAGTCCAGTTGGCGACAACGTCGGCGATATCCTCCGGCGTTACCTCGGAATCGGTACGTCCTTGTTTTTCTTTCCATTGATTCTTCGTGATTTCTAGTTCTTCGCGGAGCTTCTGCTCCGTATCGCGCAGCGCTGCAGCCTTCTCGAATTCCTGGCTTTGGACAGCTGCGTCTTTCTCTTTGCGGATGTCCTCCAGATGCGCTTCCTGATCTTTCAGATTTGGCGGTATGGTATACGTATGAAGGCGAACTTTTGAACCAGCCTCGTCAATCAGATCAATCGCTTTATCCGGCAGGAAGCGGTCCGTAATGTAGCGGTCGGACAATTTCACAGCCTGCTCGATCGCTTCATCCGTAATTTTCACGCGGTGATGCGCTTCATAACGGTCACGCAGTCCATACAGAATCTGAATGGCTTCCTCAGGCGACGGTTGGTCCACCGTAATCGGTTGGAAACGGCGCTCGAGGGCAGCATCCTTTTCAATATATTTGCGGTATTCATCCAGTGTGGTTGCTCCGATGCACTGAAGTTCTCCGCGTGCCAATGATGGCTTAAGAATGTTGGAAGCGTCAATGGCGCCTTCTGCACCGCCTGCACCGATCAAGGTATGCAGCTCATCGATGAACAGAACGATGTTGCCCGCTTGACGAATCTCATCCATGATTTTTTTCAGGCGATCCTCAAACTCGCCGC
This sequence comes from Paenibacillus sp. Dod16, assembly GCF_049893405.1. Lineage (NCBI taxonomy): Bacteria > Bacillati > Bacillota > Bacilli > Caryophanales > Paenibacillaceae > Paenibacillus > Paenibacillus sp. Dod16. The sequence continues at coordinate 12,288 of NZ_JBNDYG010000031.1, read as the reverse complement.
GGTATGCGTCATGACGCGTTTGTCACGCAGTGTCTCCGGAATTTCATTGTTAATGATGCGTTGTGCCAGGCCTTCCGCAATCGCCGTCTTACCTACCCCTGGTTCACCAATCAACACCGGGTTGTTCTTCGTACGGCGGCTCAACACCTGAATCACGCGCTCGATTTCTTTGCTGCGTCCAATGACCGGATCCAGGTTGCCTTCTTTGGCAATGGCGGTCAGATCGCGAGCGAGACTGTCAAGTGTAGGCGTGCTTACGTTTTGCGGCGTGCCATGATGGCTCGATACCGCTTCGCTGCTGCCGAGCAGCTGCAGCACTTGCTGGCGGGCTTTGTTCAGGCTAATGCCCAGGTTGTTCAGCACGCGTGCTGCAACCCCTTCACCTTCGCGAATCAGCCCCAGCAGAATATGCTCCGTGCCTACGTAGGTATGACCAAGCTTACGTGCTTCGTCCATGGAGAGCTCAATCACCTTTTTCGCTCTTGGCGTATAGGCAATGTTGGTAGGCTGCTCCTGTCCGCGTCCGATTAATGTTTCGACTTCATCCTGAATTTTCTCAAGACCAAGTCCAAGTCCGATCAGCGCTTTGGCTGCAATGCCGTCTCCTTCACGAATAAGTCCTAGCAGGATATGTTCTGTGCCGATATTGTTGTGCCCCAGTCGTACCGCTTCTTCCTGAGCCAATGCAAGCACCTTTTGTGCACGTTCCGTAAATCTGCCAAACATCATAGTATTGCACCTCCACGTTTCAATTAATATATTGAACCTCGCGGATTTCGGTGTATCGTCAGCAATAGGACGCTTAAACCGTCATCCAACAGTAAAACGAGTATAAATCCTTAATGGTTACCCAATGTTTCTCTAATGAGCTTAGCCCTGTACATGTCGCGTTCGGAAGGAGTCATGCCCTCTCCATAGGTCTTCTGCAGAAATCCAGGCTGCGTCTTCACATTCAGTTCATTCATGACTGGGATTTCCGGACCTTCCAGGAGGCCGAGATCCACACCAAGCCGAACATCGGACAAACGCTGGGCCGCTTCCTTGGAATCCATCACCGCCGCATAGGACAGTATGCCATAGGAGCGCATAACCCGATCCGTAATCCGGAGCTTGGATTCACCCAAGAGCCGGGCTCTGGCATTCTTCTCATGCTCGATGATTTGCAGGGCGACGCTGTGCAGATTCTCAATGATCTCCGACTCGGTTTGACCGAGCGTAATCTGATTCGAGATTTGAAACAGGTTGCCTAAAGCTTCGCTGCCTTCGCCGTAAATCCCTCTTACAGTCAAGCCTACCTGCGATACAGCCGAGAGAATCCGGTTAATCTGCTGTGTCATAACCAGAGCGGGCAGATGCATCATGACCGATGCGCGAAGGCCGGTTCCAACATTGGTCGGACAGCTGGTAAGATAACCTCGCTTATCATCAAATGCATAATCGATCTCGGATTCAAAAACATCATCCAACGCCGTCGCACGTGCCCATGCTTCACGAACCTGAAATCCGGGATATAAGCACTGTATGCGCAGGTGATCCTCTTCATTGATCATAATGCTGACGGATTCATCTTCTGTAAGGATGACTGCACCGTTTCGGGATTCATTCGCCAGATTGGGACTGATCAGATGCTTCTCAACAAGAACCTTCTTATCCAGCTCATCAATCTCACTTAATTTAATTACATGTAAATCCCCGAAATCCTGCAAATCGTCCTTATTCTTCAGCACATTCGTCAGGCGCTCTAGCACTTCTCCTGACTGCTGATCCGTTGCCAGCAGCGGGAAAGGAAGATGCTGCAGATTGCGCGCCACCCTGACACGGGTGCTGATGACAATGTCGGAATCCTGACCGTTCCCGCGCATCCACTCGCTTAGCGCCGAATCGGTAAACCGGAGATTAGACATCACGCATTCCTCCTACTAAAGTGCAAAATCTTACAATCTTATCCCTGAGCCATATTTCGCTCCAGCTCACGGATTTGGTCCCGGATCTCGGCAGCCGTTTCAAACTCCTCCTGCACGATCCGAATTTGAAGCTCCTTCTTAAGCTCATCGATCTGGCGTTTGATCTGAATCCGGCCACCCGTACGCTTCGGCACTTTGCCGACATGGGATGTTCCCCCATGGACTCGCTTAAACAATGGATCCAATCGATCCGAGAAATATTTATAACACGAGCTGCAGCCGAACCGGCCAAGCTTGCTGAACTGGGAATACGTCATACCGCATTCTTCGCACTGCAGCGTCTGGGCCATTTTTGCGCCGGGGCTCTGGCCCTTGCCTGAAGGATCCAGATCCAGAAGACCTGACAGCAAACTGTGTATAGAAAAACCATTCGACGTGCCGGGGATCAATTCCCCTTTTTCGCGGGCACAGGTTTCACAAAAATGAAACTCCGTTTTCTCCCCGTTCACAATTTTGGTGAAATGAAGTGTCGCCGGCCGTTTACCGCATTCTTGGCATATCATAATCCGATGCCCCCTTACACAGACTCACTTACCTAATAAAGAAATAAGCATCGCCTTCATAATCCTTGCACGCAGCTCATCCCGATAAGGAAGCTTCACATTCAGGCACTCCCTTGAAATGGCGGCCCGCATCAGGCTGGCCTCCCGCTTCGTTAAAAAACGGGACTCCTCCAGCTGGTAAATCAATCCTTCAGCCACCGTCTGGTCAATCATGCTGCCAATGGTATGATGAAGATGCTGCTGGAGTGCAGTATGCTGGGGAAGCTCGATACGTTGGATGCGTATGTACCCGCCCCCGCCGCGCTTGCTCTCGACAAGAAAGCCCTTCTCCAGCGTGAACCGTGTACTGATCACGTAGTTAATCTGGGAAGGAACGCAAGAAAATTGCTCCGCCAGATCGTTGCGTTGAATTTCAACGGTACCCTCCGGACTTTCCTGCAGTATGCTCTTCAGGTATTGTTCGATAATATCAGAGATATTACGCATTGGTCTGTTCATCCTCCACTGTTTGAAACGTTAAGACGGATAGTGATCTTACACGTCCGCACAGAGCCTTGCTTATACGTTTTTAACCATAATCAAAACCAGCGAACCCTCTCGTTGACTTTGACTTTCTTTGACTTTGATCTCATTATAGCACATTTTTTCATTTTGCCAAGAGGTACTTCTCAATTTATCGCGCTTTGCCTTTATTCTTATTGTACCCAGTTCTTTGATCGCTTATAGCCTCTTCTTCAAGAACAATTCATACAAAGGGCAACAAAAAAGAAGCAGCCTCTCTACCGGTGAAAACCGGTTACAAGGCCACTTCTCCATATCATAATCCTATATCGTGTCAAGCTTTAAGCGTCATAACTGATCAAGTAGTGCTGCAGCTCCGTATTGTAATAACCGATGCTGTATTCAATGATGCTCCCAGTCCCGTCATAAGAGGTTCTGAGCCGCTTCAGTAACGGAGAGCCTACACTTACTTCAAGCAATGAGGCAGTCTCTTCATTTGCCACGGTTGCCAGGAAACGGTCGCGAAAATTCTCAAGCGTAATTTGACTTTCCTCGATGCGGTCATAGAGAGACGGTAGTTCGGTGGAACCGAACTCTTCACCCATATCCACTTGGGATGACACGTAGTGAGTGTAGTAAATAAAAGGACTCCCGTCCAGTAAATACAATCGTTCAATAAGCAGGCACCGCTCCCCGAATTTTAAGAACAGTTCGCTATCCGGCTCATTAAGCACCCATTCCGTCTTCAGGTGACGCTTCCGAATCTGGTGTCCTTCTTCGACCAGAATCTCGGTAAACAGCTTGCCTTTGGAAAGCTTGGAGAAGGAAGTATTCCGGGTCACAATCGTTCCTACCCCGCTCCGCTTCTCTACATATCCTTCCTGATACAACTCCTGGATCGCATTGCGGACCGTCATTTTGCTAACGTTAAATTCCTGCTCCAGCTGCGGCTCGGAAGGAATATGGGAGCCAAGTGGATATTCCCCATGCAGAATCCGATCTTTTATGATCTTCTTGATTTGCAAGTATAACGGACCGTTCTTCCGCGTGATCGACATGATTCTCCTACCTTTCCACGTCAGACATATGATGGCTCATTGCCTGAAGCACTTCGCGTTCGTTCGCCGTCGGCGTATCCCCTGTTACGGTATGGGCAAGCATCGCCGCAGCTGCGGCAAAATCAACCGTCCGATTCGGTTCATAACCCTCCGAGATCCCGTGAATCACCCCGCTGGCGTAAGCATCACCCGCGCCGATACGATCATGAACGGAAAACGTCAACGTTTGGGAAAAATGAAACGCTCCATCCGTGTAGAGATAGCCTTGCAGGGAATGGGTGTTATCCCCGTTGATCTTGCGGTGGGTACCCGACGCAACCGTAATATTATACTTCGCTGCCACCTTCGGAATCAACTCCTGCAGCTGTTCGTTCCGATCCTCCCTGGTCGTCTCCATGCCAAGGATATAGATAGCATCCTTCTCATTCATAAAGACGATATCCGCCAATGTCAGCATTTCCTCATAGTGCGGCTTGGCAAACTCATAGCGGTCTGTCCCCCATAAAGAGGGACGATAATTGCAATCGAACACAACGGTTCCCCCGTTAGCCTTAACTTCACGAGCCAGTGTCTTCATTTGACCTCGTACCGTGTCATTCATGGAAAGAGTTATGCCGCAAAAATGGACCATGTCTATCTTTTGGGCAATCGCACCGAAATCGTACATGGCATCCTCTGCCGTGTTAAAGCTGCTGCCCAGCCGGTCCGTATAGGTCACGCGTCCGGGCCTGACACCAAAGCCATTCTCCAAAAAGTACATGCCAACATATTTGCCTCCGCGGCTTATGAGGGAAGTATCGATGCCAAGCTTGCGCAAGTAGGAAACCGCCGCTTCGCCAAGCGGGTTATCCGGCAGCGTGCTGACCAGATAACCGTTATGACCGAACCTTGCCACAGCCGAGGCGATGTTTACCCCCGTGCCGGAAAAGGAATAATTCAGATGGCTCTCTTGAGCCAAGGAAGCATATCCCGGTACTTGAAGACGCATCATCACTTCGCCATATGCGGCAATCGTCTTAGGCATATTGATCAACCAGCGCTTTTAGCTTACGATGCAGCTCTTGAACATCGCTAATGATTGTATCTCCGCATGCCGAGTCGATAATCGAGGAGTACACGTGCGGGATGACCTGCTGCACTCCCGCTTCGAATGCGATGCGCACGATGGCTTCAAAATTCTCTTTATCAATCCCGCCTGTTGGTTCAAGCGCAAATCCTTCCTCCGCACACGCCTTCGCTACCGCGCGGTACTCATCCTCCAGCTTCAAGCCCTGCATCGGGAAGTACTTCAGTGCGTTACCGCCCATATCGCGCACCAGCGCGATGGCTGCTTTTACAGGTACGATGGCTTTGTCCGATCCGGCAGCGCTCACCGGTCCGGTTGAGATATTCACGTAGCCCACTTGACCCGAAGGGGACACGAGGCTGTTGATCCAGCTTTCTTTGCCATCCAGATTGGCACGTGTAGCACCGACCGCCGGGAACACCTGATTGATATGCGTGCCTGGGTAGCTTTTTACAATCTCGGCTACCACCGCAGCTTGGCGGTTATCACCGGCACCCAATCCGATCGATACCGCATCTTCGATAACGGCGCCGTACTCCTTCATCGCAATAACGGCCTCTTGTGCGTTCGGATAATTTTTGGACAATACGCCGACCAGCACATGCCCTTCCGAAGCTTCAAAAATTTCCTTCGCGTTCTGAATGCTGCCTGCAAGTACGTTCAGTGCCGCGCGATTTCTGTAAAGACGTTTCTCCATGTTTGCCATCTTAGTTTCCCCCTGCAATCTGCTGTATTCTCGTTATAATGACCTGCAAATCATCCCCGGAGAGCGAGCGAGGATCAATATCAAAATATCCCTGGCGAACGCCGTAATCCCTGGTGTACACAGCAATATCGCCTTCGCGAAGCTGATCGTTCATGGACTTGGCACTGACCCCGGCCGCATTTTCATCGACTTTCACGCGCCCCCTATAGATCGCCCTTCCCGCTTCGTCCTGAACAATGGTCACCTCAATGCCCGGCAATTTCGATAAGGATTTCATTTCCTCCAGTGCCGCTTTCTCCTGCTCACTCTTATCTTCCTTCACCATATACTCATCCAGCGCCTGAAGCAGTCCAAACGTCGTCTCCTTGCCAACCTTCATGCTGCGCCCAATACCATGCAGCTGCGCTTTTACCCACTCGACGTATTGACGTTTGCCGCCGACAATGCCGGAGGTCGGGCCTTCAATTGCCTTGGATCCGCTGTATATGGCCAGGTCCCCGTATTTCACATACTTCTGGATATCCTCTTCGGCAGCAGCATCAATAATCAGCGGAAGTCCATGTGCCTGGGCCACTTCTGCCGCTTCTTCCACCGAAATCATATTTTTCTGTACGCAGTGATGGGATTTCACATACAAAATGGCGGCTGTACGCTCATTAATTGCTTCTGCGATATGCTCCTTGCGCCCTTCGTTGGCATACCCAACTTCAACGACCTTGCCGCCCCCGAGATAAACCATCGTTTCAACAGGTGCACCATACTGCACATTATGTCCCTTAAACATGATAATCTCGTTCTTCGCGATGGGCTCCTGGTGCAGTCGGTCACTGCGTCTGCGATTGCCTTCGGTGACGATTCCAGCCACGGAAAGCGCGATTCCGCTGGAAGCGGAATTGACAACGACCGCAGCCTCGGAACCAAGGATGCGCGCCATGTAATCGCCCGCCTTATCTACCAGATCCGCGATTTCCACGTAACTCTGCCCGCCGATCCGCATCGCTTCCATGACGGTATCCGTCGGCGCCGATACGCCAAGAATACTCATGCGCCCGCTGGCATTAACCACGCGTTTCAATCCGTATTTAGCATGTAATGAATGATCCATTGACTACCACTCCTCTGGCTTCGATATATCGATCAGCGATTCGGGTCTCCCCTTCGGAATCCGTTAAACTCATAGCGCCCTGCTGCAGGGCAAACAGCGTCAGGTGAGCGGCATCGCCGGCTTGAATTCGGCCAAGCTCCGGACGGCGCAACCATCCTGCTGCATGGTCCGTTACCGCTGAGACCACCTCCTGCAGGCTGTACCCCAAATACAGAAACTTCGTCATGACATTAGCCAGGCTGTACACCGGGCCATGGATGCGATTCCCGCGATAAATATCGGTGCTGATCGTGTCCGGCTTAATCCCTTGGGACTTGGCATATTCCGCCACCAAGAACGAGAAGCTTGCCGTTCCATGGCCCACATCCAGATGAACCCCGCGAGCTATCGCTTCCACCAGGGCAGGGATCGGCTTCCCGTCCGTATCAAATAAATTGTTGGCTTTCCCGTTCAAATAATGAGTAATAATGTCGTCTTTCTGAAGCAGCTCCAATACTTGCTCAATCGGAGGTGGCCCTGACCCGATATGTACCATCAGCGGCAGTGACGTTTTCTCCGACAATTTTCTTGCGAGTCGAAGCGGTTCTACCCCATTGTCCTTGACGACGCTTTTGCTGATTCTGGCCTTAAGTCCAATGATCAGATCCGGATACGTGTTTATCGCCTTTGTAGCCTTCTCGGCATCGATCCATTCCAGACTGGACAACTCGTCGACCCGCTGCAGACCGATATGCGAAATATTCAGAAAAGCAAATACATTCGTCTTGGACCTTGCAACCTCGGCTGCCAGTTCTCCAATCGTATCCGCGCCGCAGCTCCCTGCGTCGATTATGGTGGCAACCCCTTGCTTAACGCCGATTTCGTCGATGGCATCTCCGTAAGGCTCCAGCTTAGCGACCGCATGGACATGCATATCGATCCAGCCGCTGGACACATATAGACCTGTACCATCAAAACTGTTGGCACCCTGTGCCGTGTTCGCATGCGTTATTTCGGTTATGAACCCGTTCTCCATGACAATGTCAAAAGGTTCATCCTCATGGACCGTCTTTACATTGCGTATAATAAAACGCTGTTCCAATATCTTCATAGCTTCACTCCTTCAGCCTTGCCGGACCAGCCTTGGATCCTCTTATCCCGTCGGTTTACATTGTGTAAGTTGAGTGTCGTGGTTATAGCATAGCACAGAACGAGCGCTACGTGAATATAACGTTATAATGTTTAAGTCACAGTTACGTATTTATCCCTATTTCACATGATCTAATGGAGGGTTCCATTCTTGCTCAGAAAGGCTAGGGTTTGATTCTAGTTCTGTCTCATCCCTATGATCTCCTTCCATACGCAAAAAAACTGCCCTCGATAGGCAGTCTCTTTGTTCGTTCTATAGTCTAGACCTTGTTCATTCGTTTTCCTGATTTCCAAGTATCTTTTTTTGGTTAAACCTCAACCTTCCGGTCGATGAGGTAAACCGTTGCATACAAGATCAACGCGGCCAATATCACTTCAAAAGCAAGCGCCCCCCATGCTAATGTATATGGCACGGTCGATACCGTAAGGTCTGCCTCTTTCTCATAAAACGAAATGCTAGCCATAGGTCCAACCCACGCGGCCTCTTCTCCGAAAAGCATTTGGCTAAGCCAGCCAAGCACGTATTGCAATACGAAGAACACCAAAATGCCGATCCATGTACTGCCCTTCTTCGAAATGCTCCTAGCCACGGTAATTGCAAAAAATATCGTTATCATCAAATAGATGAATTTCCATACCATCAGCAGGGCAAGCCCAACATAATACGAAACGGAAACATCAGCGAAATTGATATATTCCCAAATGTCCGCTGCGTTCAAGTAGTACCATAAATGCAGAGCCATCAATATCCCAAGTACCAGCAAGCTTACACATGCCAGTAAAAGTGATGAACCCACATTCCACACGGAATGTACGGGGAGTAAACGCCGGTGATATGCCTTTATGTTATAGCCGAAGTTCTTGCCAGTGACCACAAGAAGCAATACACTCACGGAGCCATAAGCCAGCATGCTTAGACCCAGCATTATTCCAAGCTCCCAATCTCTTATCGAGCCTGCTACCGTGATCGCAATCTGAACGATGAGAAGGATCGCGAAGGCGCCGAGCAGCGTCGTCGAATTTCTCTTCCAGTCGTATTTGAACAGTTTTATCATTCCGCATACACCTCTTTAAACATCTCATCCACACTTTTTCCGTGTTTTAGGCGGATGTTCTCAACTTCGTCATGCATAACGACTTCGCCGCCCTGAATAAAGATCACTTCATCAAATATCCGCTCAATATCCCGGACCAAATGGGTTGAAATGATAATGCTGCTGTCTTCGTTGTAGAACTCCACAATCGCATCCAAAATTTTGCCCCGGGCTACCGGATCCACTCCGCCAATCGGCTCATCCAGCATATACAGCTGCGCTTCACGGGACAGAGCCAGTGATAACTGCAGGCGCTCATTCATTCCTTTGGATAAGGAACTGATGCGGTCATGGGTCTTTAAATTCATGAAATCCAGCATGTTGCGTGCCTTCTCCATATTAAAGTCCTGTAAGCGCCGCCCGTTGTGGGCTGAATCAACCCAGCGGCAATTTTCATTAGCGTACTCTTTCCGCTGCCGTTGGTGCCCAGCAAACCAATGATTTTTCCTCCGTTGATATCCAGATTAACATCATGTAACGCTCTGCGGCCACCGGCATACGTTTTGGTCACGTTCTTTACCTGTAACAGATTCTCCACCGTGATTTCACCTCCGCTATGGATCATGGCTGCTTCACAGCATCTTCCACGATCGATATGATATCCTGATCTTTAAAGCCAAGCTCCTGCATGCCGCGAATAAAGCGTTCCAGCAGATCGCCTGCCATTTCTTTTTTGATTTCCATAATTTTGGATTCCTCGCTTGTCACGTATCGCCCCAATCCCCGCCGCGTCTCCACAATACCCTCACGCTCCAATTCCTGAAAAGTTCGCTGCACCGTGTTTGGATTTATTTGAAGCTCACTCGCTAATTCTCGAACCGATGGGATTTTATCACCGGGCTGCAGTTTGCCGATGATGATTTCTTTCTTTAAATACGTCATGATCTGTAAATAGATCGGCAGATTATTGTCGAATTCTATACTCACTGTCGGGTTGCTCCTTTCCGCCGCTCTACCTCGAACTCAGTGTTCCTTATGCGACATCCCGTTTTTTAAACGTAACAAAGCCTATCGCAAGAAACAAGAGGAGATATACAGCGAGCATCATCATTGAGAATGTTAAACTCATGCCTGGAATCGGAGAGCTTGCGCCTCCGCTGTACATGGAAAGATCCACGTTCAGGAACAGAAGGTATTTAGACCAGGAGTAACGCGCAAGCAGTTGTACCACCATACTTTCCATAATGACCATGAACATGCCGATGCCGATTGCAGGACCGGTAGATCTCGTTAGAATGCCTACCATAAAGGTTAGCGTTACATAAACGATTGTATACACCAGGTTGTTCACGGCTCCAATGAGCACGTCGCCAAGCGTAACGGAGCCGACATCCATGCCAAACGTAATTTGACCTGTCAGCACGGCTACAGCAAACATGAAGGCCACCAGTGTTAAGATGTAAATCAATACGGCCACATATTTCGATGCCAAAATTTTGGTGCGGCTCTGTGCACGTATAAGCAGCAATTTGATGGTTCCCATGCTGTGTTCCTTCGCTACGGCTCCTGCCGTCACGACAATGGCGAGCAGGGTCAGCACTTGCCCCATTCCCTTGGTTGTAACAGCTATCTCGGCAAATTCATAACCGGTACTGCTCCCACCGGAAAACTTATAGAGCAAGAACGCCGTGAAGACCACCATTCCGGCCAAAAGCGCATAGGGCAGGAAGAAGCTGCGTTTCTTGAACATTTTGAGCCATTCATTCCAGACGAGATTTCCAAAGCTACGCAATGCGGTTGCCTCCTGTCCATTTTAAGAATTCTTCTTCAAGTGACGATTTGATCTCTTCCACGCGGTAAATCCGTACCCGTGCATCACACAGTGTCTGGATCAGCGAAGGAATATCTTCTTCCTGAAGTTGAAGGGTAATGATTCCCTCCTCCAGTTGGGTGCTCCGCAATGTGATGTTTTGCAAATGTCTAATCGTTTGTTCAGCCATGGACGCGTCATTCACGCGGAAGCTTACCGTAGTAAATTCTTCATTAACGACTGTCCCCCCGATAGAACGCTCGGTTACGAATTTCCCCTCTTGGATAACGACCACACGGCTGCACATCAGTTCCATCTCCGACAGCAGATGGCTGGATACGAGAATGGCAATTCCCTCATCTTTGGCGATTTGCTTCAAGTAATCCCGCATCTCGCGGATACCCGCTGGATCCAGGCCGTTCGTCGGCTCGTCAAGAATGAGGATGGATGGATTATGCAGCAAGGCCTGCGCTATTCCAAGCCGTTGGCGCATTCCCAGGGAATAAGCGCGCACCTTCTTGTGGATGGCATCCTGGAGCCCAACAAGCTTAACAACCTCCATGATTCTCGCGATGGTCACTCCCTCAGACATCCGCTGATACTGTCTCAGGTTGTCATAACCGCTCATGTACGGATAGAATTCCGGATTCTCGATGATGCCCCCGATATGCCGGACGGCTTGAACGAAGTCCTTTTTGATGCTGTGCCCTTTTACCTGTACATCGCCATGGGACATCTCGATTAACCCTACAATCATCCGAATGGTTGTTGTTTTGCCCGCGCCGTTCGGTCCAAGCAAACCAACGATTTCACCGCGATGAATGTCAAAGGATAGCCCATCGACGATGTTCTTCTTGCCAATCGTCTTGGTGACCTGTTCGACCGTTAGAACGACTGGACCTTTCTTGGCATCTTTCCTATTGGTGGAGGCCGATCCACTGATTCCATCAACCCATTCCCCTGAGGAATTCTCTATATTCGTTGTCCCTTTATTTGAATCGTTTCCGCTCATGTATTAGTTCCACTCCTTTTTGTATCGGTGTTATAGTTAAATAGTACACTAGTGGTTTGGTTCTGTAAAGCCTAATTTTTCAGTGTGGAAATTTTGCTTGTGCGCTCAGGGAACTGCTGCCTCATTATGGTGATTTAGAGGATTGCGAAAAAGCGTGAGGATGAATCTTTGGCGAAACGAAAAAAGACGATCTTTTAGGATCGTCTTTTGGGGCTAGTATAGAAACATCACACTCTTTAGGAGCAATAGGAAAAGACCGTTATCGATGACTCGATAACGGTCTTTATGGTTGTTCGCTTGGCGACGTCCTACTCTCCCGGGACCCTTCGGTCCAAGTACCATCGGCGCTGGAAGGCTTAACGGTCGTGTTCGGTATGGGAACGCGTGGAACCCTGAACCCT
>NZ_JBNDYG010000030.1:0-62025 GCF_049893405.1 Paenibacillus sp. Dod16 | reverse complement strand
CCGCCTCCAATTTTAATTCCAAGGAGTACCGTCGGTAAGCTTGTCCTTTTTTAGCCATGAAAAAATCCCCTTCGTTAGGCAAGATTAAGTCCATCTTAACAGATGTCTTTTTTCTCTTGTCTACTAAAAGGGGATAATACCATTAGACCGGCTTTATTTTTTTGTTTGTTTGTGTTGATTTTAAATGACATGTCATCTATCAAATAAAAGGTGACGTGTCATTTAATTTGAATTGAGAGGATGTATGATATTGGAAACGCCAACATTTCGAATACATCGAATACAAACCGGAGCAGTTCGAGTTCACCCTCAGCAGGTGGGAGGAAGTAAATTCAATCGCTCGATCTGGATTCTTACTTCCAGGAAGTGGACTGAGTGGCTTCCCATTAATACATATTTAATAGAACACCCGGAAGGTCTGGTACTCTTTGATACTGGAGAAGATCCGTCAGTTAATGAACCGAATTTTTACCCATGGTGGGCTCCTCAATATCGGAAGATGTGTCAATTTAATATCCGTGAATCACAATCGGTAACTGAGGGGATCCTGCGCCTCGGATATTCTCCTGATGATGTCAGATATGTGATACTAAGCCACTTGCATTCAGATCATGTTGGAGGGATTGCTCGATTAACTAAATCGGAATTTGTCATTAGTGAGCGTGAATGGGCAGATGGCCAACGCTTTGGAGCAACGTTCATGCATGGATATCAAAAACATAGATTTTATAATCCTGATTATAAATATCAAATTATTCATCATGAAAAGATGAATCAAGCAGGTGCATTTATAAATGGATATGACTTAATCGGGGATGGTTCCCTTGTGATTGTTCCGACTCCAGGGCATACATTTGGTCATCAATCGTTGTTGGTAAATGGAAGACTGCCGGTTTGCTTAGCCGGGGATGCAATCTACACACAACCACAATTCGAGCGAGAGGTAGTAGATGGTGTTGCAGATGATAAAAAGGCTGCTGTAACATCGATGACCCAACTTAGGGAATGGTCAAAAACAAATGGTGGTGCACCAATCTTATCCACCCATGATCCGGACGCTGGAGTTTTACTTTCGAGGCGTAATGGTATGATATAATTTCTACGTATCAAGTATGCTACGGAGAATGGTGATTAACTTGAAAAAAAATATAGAACTTGCTGAACAATTACGTTATCTAATCCTTGCTGCCGAAAGACAGGGTGGACGTATGTTGCAGTCCGCATTGAGTAAAGAAAGTATTACCGGATCACAGGCTGAGGTGTTACGGGTTCTTGAAGAGAGAGGACCACTTTCATTGAAGGAGCTCGGCTTTCTGTTAATATGTGAAGGTGGCAGTCCATCAAGGCTCGTTAACACGCTTGTTCAGGAAGGATACATTATTCGTGATACCCACCCTAAAGATTCCAGAGCGGTTATATTACGTTTATCCGATAAAGGTGTGGAAAAATCAAAAAGAGTAACTTTGGTAGAACAAGAACTATACACGATGATATCTCGAAAAATCGATAAAGATAAGTTAGAATCGATCAACCAAATCCTTTGCGAACTGTTGTCGGAAGAACCCATTGCGAGCAGCCTGCAGGCTAGGGGGTTCATGAAATAATGGGATGCCTCGCTTTGCCCAAAGAAAAAAGAGGCTCGTATGAGCCTCTTGCAGTAAATATTTCACACTTGGGCTATGCCCTAAGAAGTTTGGCGTTAATTGCTACGACAATAGTACTCAGAGACATCAGTATGGCTCCAATCGCAGGGTCTAGGACAATTCCAGCGCCATATAATATACCGGCAGCAAGTGGAATGGCAATAATATTATAACCACTGGCCCACCAAAGATTTTGAATCATTTTATTGTAAGCTTTCCTAGATAAGTCGAGAATCGAAACGACATCATTAGGATCACTTCTTACAAGAACAATATCTGCTGTTTCAATTGCGACATCCGTTCCAGCGCCAATAGCAATGCCGAGATCTGCTTTCGCCAAGGCTGGAGCATCATTCACTCCATCCCCGGTCATGGCAACCATATAACCCTCTTTTTGAATTTCAGTTATTTTATCAGCCTTTTGATGGGGTAGGACTTCTGCATGTATCTCATCTAAATGCAAGCTTTCGCCAACCCATTGGGCAACTTTCTTGTTATCCCCCGTCAACATCATGGATTTGATTCCTAATGATTTTAAATTTTCTACAGCGTTCTTTGCACTTTCACGGACTTTATCTGCAAGGCCAATTAGACCGGCATATTGGTTATCAACAACGGCAAAGACAACCGTTTTTCCTTGTGATGCCAGCTTATTATACTCCGAAATAGGATAATCTATTTTTTGATCCTCCATAAAGCCAGGGCTAACAACCAAAACATCCTTACCGTTAACTTTCCCCTTAAGACCTTTCCCCGTCAGTGCTTCAAATGACTCTGGTTCTGGTATTTTTATTTCACGGTTCTTCACTTCTTCTACTACACCTTTAGAGATAGGATGTTCGGATTGAGCTTCAAGGGCACCAACGAGGGTTAAAATTTCCGTCTCTGTATATCCCGATGCAGGTAGAATATCGGTAATTCCAAATTTACCTTGAGTAAGCGTTCCGGTTTTATCAAATACGACCGCGTTCAATTTTCGAGCTTCTTCAAAAGCAGTGCGGTTTCGTATCAATAACCCTTTTTTCGCTGCTATCGAGGTAGTGGTTGATACAACAAGAGGTACAGCCAAACCCAAAGCGTGTGGACACGCAATAATCATCACAGTCACCATTCGCTGTATCGCGAAGTTAAAGCCGTAACCCAAAGAGAGCCATACGAGTAGGGTTATTAAGCCTGCACCTAAAGCTACATAAAATAACCATTTTGCCGCACGATCGGATAAGTTTTGAGTTTTAGATTTAGATTCTTGAGCTTCTTTAACTAGTGAAATAACTTGGGATAAGTAACCCTTTTCACCACTATTGGTAACCGTTACGGTTAATGCTCCTTCACCGTTGACAGCTCCTCCAATGAGTTTATCTCCAGGATTCTTGATGACCGGGACGGATTCCCCCGTAAGCATGGATTCATCGAGTGATGATTGTCCTTTCACAATGATTCCATCTACAGGGATTCGCTCTCCTGGTTTAATTAAAATCGTTTGCTCTGGGCTTAATTCTGACACGCTTACCTCTTTGATATCTCCATTTTCCATAATAAGATGTGCTTCAGAAGGGATTAGTTTGACCAGTTCTTCTAGGGCATTAGATGCACCTAAAATAGACTTCATTTCTAGCCAGTGACCTAGCAGCATAATGACAATAAGGGTTGCCAGTTCCCAAAAGAAGTCTACATCCGTCAATCCTATGACAATTAATGAACTATATACGTAAGCAACAACGATAGCAAGTGATATTAACGTCATCATGCCAGGGCTCTTTTGATTTAGTTCTCGATATGCACCAACTAGAAAAGGCTTACCTCCATAAAAGAAGACAAATGTGGAGAGTAGAAACAGTAAAACGGTGTCATATGGAAACCGCCAATGTACCCCAATGAACATCTGAATCATTGGCGAAAGAGCCATGATTGGAATTGTAATAATTAAACAAATATAAAAGCGTTTTTTAAAGTCATCTACATGATGACCGGCATGTTTATCCCCGCCGCTATGTTGGTGCCCGGTACTATGATGTGATCCGGAATGGTCATGGTCGTGTTTCATCCCTTGATGCTGCTGCTCACTTTCGTGTTTGGGCATATGATTGTTCGTGAATTGATGTTTCACGCTCTTTTTGGAGTTTTTATACATTGAATTCACCTCTTCATAAGATTATTTAGTCTAATGCCGTAATAAGAAAAGATTGTTAGGACTACATCACGTAGTATTGTTACCCATTAATACTAATTTAAACCTAAAAGAGTAAAGTAATCACGGATTCAAAGCTCAGTCTTCATGTACAATCATCATTTTCAAATTTGTCCAGTTTCCTCACAAAATCTACATAACTTCGGGTTATATAATAGTCAACCTAACAATAGGTTACAAATCGTATGTAAAGCGAGGTGATTACATTATTTGATTTTTTGAATCAAATAAAAAGTGTTGTGCATCCTAAATTCTTGAATCGTAAATTCGAAAGGAGATATTGACTATGTCACATGAACAATACCAAAAGTGTATCGAGGAATGCATACGTTGTATGATGGTATGTAATCATTGTTACAACGCTTGTCTTGATGAAGAGAATGTAGCTATGATGACAAAATGTATTCGTTTGGATCGACAATGTGCTGATATTTGTGCTTTTGCTGCGCATGCAATGTCAACGAACAGTGTTTATGCGCGTGAGATCTGTAGTATCTGTGCCGACGTTTGTGAAGAATGTGGCACAGAATGTAAAATGCATGATGTAAAACACTGTCAAGAATGTGCAGAAGCTTGTTTTAGATGTGCAGAGGCTTGTAGAGCAATGGCAGCGTAGAACAGACTCAATAATCAATAACCCTCCTTGTGAGAAAGGAGGGTTTATTGATTATAAGTTATAACTAAAATTATATATAAATTGGAGATAGCTGTTAGAGCAGATCAACGTCTGCTGGAACAGTTTTTTCTGCTTATGCTGAAAAAGAAGTGGTTACAAAAATGTATTTAATAATTAACTTAGAAGAAGTCGGTGTTCATATAAGAATAATACAATAAGAGCGGAACTTCTCCTTATATTTGTACTTTATAGGGTGAATTTGAACGAAACTCGACTTTTAATAAAAAAAATGATGGATTTAGAGGATGGGATTGACAACATACACGAAAATGTACTACATTATGTAGGGTTACAAAAAATTAATTTTTAATGCCGAGTTTCATTTTTGAAAACGGGGGAACCATTCCGGGTGAATTATTCTTGATTGAAAAGGAATAAAGGGCGCCTTCTACCGAACCCTTAGCTAACTCCGTAGGCATCCGAAGGGAGAGCATGTGTTTGAAGAAATTCATGATTTCATTAATAGGGTCTGCAGTTATTTTGTCAGCTGGTGCGACTAATGCGTTTGCTGATGATCAATCCAAATTGCGTACAGAAGTAAGTCAAGTTGTTGGTACACCTTACAAGTGGGGGGGAACTTCTGTATCGAGTGGATTTGATTGTTCTGGTTTTATTTTGTATATCTTTGATAAGTTTAATTTGGAGCTGCCACGGACATCAAATGCTCAGGCAAAAACAGGTACCCCAGTTGCAAAGAAAAATCTCAAACCTGGAGATTTGGTCTTCTTTAATACAAGTGGTGCTGGTATATCTCATGCAGGGATTTATATCGGTAATGGGCAATTTGCTCATTCTTCCAGTAGTAAAGGAGTAAGGATTAGTAATTTATCGGAATCATACTATAAGGATCGATACGTTACAGCAAGACGTACAATCTCTAAACAAAGTTATACAAAAATGGTTAGTGGATTGCACTAGTACTTATTTGTAATTAGACAAGCCCTGGTAAAAACCACGGGTTTGTTTTTTTGTATCGCAGGTGAATTAAATCTTGTTAAGAATTTAATCTAACATAATTCATTAATCTTCAATGGAAATACCATAAAATGAAAAATTGACTAGTTAAATTAAATAAACTACAATTCGTAGTATATAATATATTATTGATTTCTTGATGTTTTTAAACAAGGATCAATTTTTTTATCAAAAACACTACACTGCGTAGTTAATAATCCGGAAGGGAAGACTTTTTCTATGTGTGGGATTACAGGGCTTTTGATGTTTGAAAACAATTCGCTGCCAACGACGGTAGCAATTAGAAAAATGACCGATGCAATCAAACATCGTGGTCCCGATCAAACGGGCATTAGGGTGGTAGATCGGATTGCTTTAGGATTTACCCGTTTGTCGATCCTTGATTTGGAACACGGCAGCCAGCCTATTTCCAACGAAGATCAGAGCCTTTGGCTAGTTTTTAACGGTGAGATTTATAATTATCAATCATTAAAAAGAGAACTTGAAGACCTTGGTCATACGTTTAAAACGAACACAGATTCTGAAGTCATCATACATTTATATGAGGAGTATCAGGAACATTGTTTAGAAAAACTGCGTGGAATGTTTGGATTTGCAATATGGGATCGGAGGAAAAAACAATTATTTGCTGCTCGTGATCATTTCGGAATAAAACCATTCTATTACTATACGGATAACACTCAATTTGCCTTTGGCTCCRAAATWAAAAGTATCCTTTCTTTAGATGGTCTRAAACCCGCCGTTAACTCAAAAAGTCTGTTCCATTATCTAACATTACAATATGTGCCCCAACCAGATACAATGTTTGCTGGAATAAAAAAGCTTGAACCGGGTCACTATTTGATTGTCGATCAATGGGGAAATATAAAGAATCAAACATATTGGGAAACTAAGTTCGAACCGGAACATCGGCCAATTGAAACATTTATTGAAGAGATCCGGTATAAACTTAATGAATCTGTGAATCTTCATACCCAGAGTGATGTGCCGATTGGGAGTTTTTTATCTGGGGGAATAGACTCAACATCGATTGCCAGTTATCTTAGCAAGAGAGGGCCTGTAAAAACCTTCTCGGTAGGATTTGAAGGCGAGCATAATGAAAATATATATGCTAAAAAGACGGCAACTGAACTGGGTATAGATCATTTTGATGAAGTGATATCGGTTGATCGTTTTTTTGAGGATACGATTAAGGCTGTGTGGCATATGGATGAGCCCATAGCAGATCCGTCTGCAATTGCGATCTATCGACTTTCCCAAGTGGCAAGAGAGCATATTACTGTCGCATTATCAGGTGAAGGTGCAGACGAGCTGTTTGGAGGATATCGTATTTATAGAGAGCCCTCCTCACTTAAACCATTATCGTGGATTCCTACGAACCTAAAACGGAACATTAAGCAATTTATAGACGAAATTCCGTTCAATTTTTATGGCAAAAACTATTTGAAAAGAGGCTTAACTCCTTTAGAAGAACGATTTTTGGGGAATGCTAAGATCTTTAACGAACAAGAAAAGAGACTTGTCTTGTCTTCAATGGTAAATTTGAAAACGAATTGGGAACCTACAACAGCACTAACCAGTAAAATATATGAGACTTCGAAAGACCTTGATGATATTAGCAGAATGCAATTAATCGATCTTAACTTCTGGTTACCTGGCGATATTCTAATGAAGGCTGACAAAATGAGCATGGCACATTCCTTAGAGGTTCGTGTGCCATTTCTAGACAAAGAAGTGTTTGAAATAGCTCGTAAAATACCATCATCATACCGTGTAACAAATAAAACAACGAAATATGTACTTCGTAAAGCGATGGAGGACATAGTACCTAATCATGTACTGAATCGTCCCAAGCTAGGTTTTCCAGTACCTTTAAAGAAATGGCTTATGGGATCTATCGGAGATATCATGATCGAACAAATCATTATAAGTGGTATTGAAGAATGGATTCAAATAGATCATGTTGTTGGTCTATTAAAGGAACACCGTAATGGGAAAGTCGACAACTCAAGAAAAATATGGACCATTTATATTTTTGCCTTGTGGCACTCGGTTTTT
Organism: Paenibacillus sp. Dod16; assembly: GCF_049893405.1. Taxonomy (NCBI): domain Bacteria; kingdom Bacillati; phylum Bacillota; class Bacilli; order Caryophanales; family Paenibacillaceae; genus Paenibacillus; species Paenibacillus sp. Dod16. The sequence goes on along the minus strand of NZ_JBNDYG010000030.1, from coordinate 54,485 downwards.
ATACATGAAAATTCAGTTAGACTCGTGATATAAATTAGTTGTTAATTGAGGGGTAGACCTCTCATTTTTTACTTTCTAAGTTGATGGGTTAAACCTTGGCTTAAATGGTCTGAGAGAATGAGGCTCACAAAATCTACACATTTACCAACTATAATAGGAGTTATTCTATACTCAAGTTAGGAGAATGATGATGACGGATAAGAAATCAAAGAAAAAAAGGAAGGGAATATCGTTAGGTATCGGATCATTATTTTCTGTGGTTATGATTGTCTTGATTGGTTTTGCTATTTGGGGAAATGTGAAAAAATCGAATGATACCACTCTTGATACACTGAATGCCGACTCTAACACTCATCCACATATATTTAGCTACTCGCCTAGTAATGATACGGTCTGGGTAGGGACACATACAGGTGTTTATGAGCTGAAAGACGATATATTTCAAAGAACACTCCCAGAACTCCGTACGAATGATATCATGGGGCTTGAAATTGATCCGTTTGATCCAACAAGGATATTTGTATCAGGACATGGATTTGTCAAACGTTCCGTTGATGGTGGGGAAACTTGGCAGACAATTGAAAACGGACTCCCTAATGCAGCAAAACCCGATGAGCCCGATGCCCATTATTTAACGATGGACCCGGATGATCCGAATCATCTATTTACATTGTTAGCAGGTGAGGGTGATAACCTGTATGAAACGAGGGATGGCGGGAACACGTGGACGAATGTAACAAGTTTACCTGCCGGTGCATATTCTATTACAATGATGACTGGATCGCCATCATCCATTTTGGCTGGAACGGAAACGGGACTTGTACGGTATGATATACAAAATGGAACTGTTCAAGAAAACAAACTGACCAATGATCCGGTTTATCAAGTCATAACTTTGCCTAACAAAGAAGTAGTTACTATGACGGAAAGCGGATTCCAAAAATCAATGGATTTGAAAACATGGACGGCGATGGACATAGAATTGAATGGGGAAATTCCACTTGGTATTAAAGCATCTAAACAAGACAGCAACCGTCTCGTTATTATAACAGATCGTTATTCTGTTTATGAAAGTAGTAACGGCGGAGAGAAATGGACAAGAACGAAATAAGTAATTCGCCTTCTACAATTGACAGTGCTACTAATTGTTACTACAATTTGTAGTTACAGAGGTGAGGAAATTGAAAATTAAAAAGTTTAACATGCATGAACAAGGTCTAAATCAATTCTTTGGTCCGCTGGAAGCGAAAATTATGGAAATTCTATGGGCATCAAAAAAAACAACGATTCGTGATGTACAAACCATTGTAAGTGAAGAAGAACCACTCTCATTTAATACCGTAATGACTGTTATGAATCGATTGATTGAGAAAGGACTGCTGAAAAAAACTTCCAAGGGTAGCGGTAGAGCAAGATTAACGTTTTTTGAACCTATACAAACCAAAGAACAATTCTTATCAGAACAAACTAAAGAGGTTACACAAGGACTAATCCGCGAATTTGGAGAGTTAGTTGTTGGTCATATGATCGATGCATTGGATGATGCAGATCCTAAATTAATCTCTAAACTTCAAGATAAACTGAACCAAATGAATCACGGGAGTTCATCATGAAATCGGCTGTGAAAACAAATCTGATTTTGTTAATCATGTTACTCACGGGCTCATTTGTGTTGATCCAAATGGGTTGGTATGTCGCGCATCAAGTACTAGGTGTGCCACTCAATTGGAATATAATACAATACTGCTTAACCGCTATACAGGAAGACACTTTGGGGCATGACATCATTAAAGTTTTATTTAATCTTGTCATTTTGTATACAGTGGTGCGATTAGTTGGCAGATCAGGTAGGCAATTATTCTTGACTTGGAAATGGATGCGGACGTTTAGAAATAATACGGATCATCAGCAAACGTTATACCTAAACAAGGTATACCAGGATTGGAATACAGAAATTATAGTTGTTAGAGATGACGCATTTATTGCTTTGGCAATGGGGATTTGGCATCCACGTATCGTTATTTCTACTGCAGTTATGAACCTGTTCAACGAAGAGGAAGTCAGGGCAATATTACTCCATGAATGGTATCACTGCAGGGGACGCGATCCGCTTCAAATGTTCCTGGTCGTTTTACTGACAGAGAGCATGGGGTATATTCCATTATTAAAAACATTGAGCAATCAGTTTGCAACTAGGAAGGAACTTCTTGCGGATCGTTTTGCTTTAAGACATATGAAATCGGAATATCACTTAGGTAATGTATTATTGAAGTTGTCCACTTTGGTAAATAATCGGCATATAACCGTAGCTGTGCCCTTTGCAAATACAGCAATAAATTACCGAATATTACAAGTGCTTCAGCCGGATCAACCGCTTCATATTCCCTTTTCCTACGGCAAGTCTCTTCTGTCAACCATTATTATTTTTGGCATCATGATTGGTTTGATATCGGGCGGATGTTCATGAGCCCTTTTTTTATTCTAAACACTACTACGTGTAGTTTTTACGGTAAGATTATTGCTGAGGTGATTTAAGGACGTGTATGAAATATTCAACTGGATAACCAACGTTGTTGCTAGTCCATTAACTGAGGTAGCGTACTCTTCGAATATAGCACTTCTTTCTGTTATGTTTTTGGGGTTTGTCGGTTCAGTGGCACCGTGTCAAATTTCAGCAAACATAGGTGCCATGATGTATTTTAGTAACCGCCAAGTTCAGCGAAGATTATCATGGATCGAAATCAGTATGTACTTGCTCGGGAAAATTTCAGTATTTAGTATATTGGGTGCTGTGTTTTGGCTATTTGGACAAAGTGTATCCCAAGATATGATTCCATTTTTCGTATTCGCACGTAAAATGTTAGGTCCACTGCTGATTATCATGGGGCTGTTCTTTTTAGGTTTGTTGAAATTACCGGGTAGTTTCGGCTTTCAATTATCTTCATATCTAAAAAATCTATCTGGACGTATCGGTGGGAAATGGGGGGCGTTTGTACTAGGAGCTTCCTTTTCCTTCGGTTTTTGTCCAACGATGGTTTGGCTGTTTTTCGGCTTAGTTATGCCGTTGGTATTTCAATCTTCTTATGGATTCATTCTACCTCCAATATTTGCAATAGGAACAGCGATGCCGTTTCTATTGTTTGTGGGATTAAGCATCGTACTGGGGTTCGATACAGCTATGATAAAAAAGTCGCGTCAATGGGGGAAATGGATGCAGAGAGTCGTAGGTGTGTTATTTCTATTATTAGGGGTCGCCGATACGATAACTTATTGGTAATAAGGTGACTACATGCTGTTATATATTTGAGATGAGAGGGAAATGATGAGATGAAGGTTATACTCTTTTCCATTGGCGGTATTGATATTCGTTCTTATGGCGTAATTGTAGCTTTTGCAATTTTACTTGCCATAGGAGTTGCTTATTACCTTTCGAGAGGGAGCGAGTACCAGAAGCATATTCCGAACTTAATGACCTATGTGATTTTTGGCGCAATTATAATGGCCAGAGTTTGGCACGTTTTCTTTTTTCAGTGGAACTATTACTCATCCAATCTAAGTGAAATATTTGCCATTTGGAATGGGGGAATATCAATTCAAGGAGCATTAGTGGGTGGTTTTATAGTGGCAGCTATCTATACTAGGATACATCGCCTTTCATTTTGGGAATTGGCGGATGTCCTGGCACCTGCAATTATTTTAGGACAAGCTATTGGCAGAGTTGCTTGCTTTCTTAATGGTGATGCTTTTGGTTCTCCGACAGGTTCAAACTTTGGGATTGTATACCCTCCAGGAACAATGGCATTTGATGTTTATGGTTCGCAGCCGCTTTGGCCAGCCGAGGTATGGGAAGGGCAGTGGGATCTGATTGTATTTGCCATTTTACTCATATTGAGAACGAGAACTTTGCCTAGAGGGGTATTGTTCCTTTGGTATAACATTCTTTACGCAGTTGGAAGATTTATGTTGGAATTTCTGCGTGGGGATTCCCTTCGCTACTTGCTGGACTGGACCGCGGGTCAATGGACTAGCGTTGTCGTTATCCTCGTAAGTATTGGTTTGATTCTGTATTTCTCATTTCAGAATAAACAGAAACAGCAGGAGATATTACTGCAAGATAAATAGGCGTGCCTTACACCATTACTTTTGGTGTTATCTCGGAGAAGGCTCTTGGAATTGGTATAGCTAATGGACCCAGTTATTCACTGGGTCCATTTTTAATTTAACTACAATTTGTAGTGTTTATTTCAAAAAACTTCCACCAAAGAGAAATCTCTTTTCCCAATGTGTGTTATCAATTGAATCGATTCGGACACCGCCGGATGTTTTAGAATAAGTATGCAAAATCTTTCCATTCCCGAGATATATTCCATTATGCGTAATACGTGCCTTACTTTTGTCAATACCTCTATAGCTCGAGTCTTTATTCCCCTTATAAGACATGAAAAACATGATATCCCCAGGTTTTAATCGTCTCCAATCCTTTGTTACAGTTCCATTTTGCTTGATATAGGCCCCTTGCGTTCTTGAATTTGCTGGGATTAATACACCGGATCCCTCCCAATAAGCTTGCCGAACAAAATCAGAACAATCAAAGGTATTTGTATTCGAGCGGCTAGAACCAAATTCATAGGGGGTACCTAAATATTTCATACCACTATTTATGACGTTTTGTCTGATTGAAGAAGAGTTGTCCTGCTGATATAAGGTCTTTTGAGGAGCAGCCAATACTTGTCCTTGCTCTGGGACAACTGAAAATGATAGAGCAGTCAACAACCCCAATGCGATGATTTTTTTCAAAATAATCCCTCCTGATCGTGATGATTAATGTCTTGCATCTCAAATCTATCACAACCCATGAAGGAGCATTGGATGGAATATTTACCATCCCTCTTGGGGTACACATTATTCAAATGAATTAGGCAAATACCTACTACACCGGACAAAAGTCATATGCATAAGCTGTATGAACAAAATATTAGGAGGCTCTAATGTTGAATCAGACTATGAAGCATCACACTGCCATGATGTTTCCTCGTGTACTCAAAATCGTACAAGAATGTGGGGCAATGTGTGAACATATGGTTTCTCATTTTCTTTGTATGCCTGACGCACGCTCTAGAATCCACCAAATCCAATTACTCCGTGATTGTGCCACTATTTGTGAAACGCTCTCTTGTTACATTGCTCGCCGTAGTGTTTTTGCAAAAGCAGCTGCTAATCTGTGTGCATATATTTGCGAGGCCTGCGGCAATGAATGTGCGAAGTTTGCTGATCAGGAATCCCAAATGTGCAGTCGAATGTGCTTGAAATGCGCTCAAGAATGCCGTACCTTCGCTGCATAAAAAAGATCAATAGGAGCTAAGATGGACTTATTTAGCATTGGAAGGTTACTGAAGTTCAGCAGGAAGTTGGCAAAGGCAGAGAGGCGACTGGCAAAGGCTCAGAGAAGGATAGCGAGAGTAGAGAGGCGGAGAGCAAAAGCAGAGCGACGGAAAGCAAGAACAGTAAGAAGAATTGCTAAACGAATACGGAAGGGGCTGCTTTAAGATCTAATATATATTTAAAAAACATATGTTACAAATTAAAAAACCCACAAAACTCCCAAACGATGTATTCCATCTGTAGGAGTTTGTGATTGTTCTATCTTCTACTCAGCTTTATTATCTACATTCGGATCGGAAGTGTAATTAGTTTGATAATCTGAATACTTATATTTCACCTCCGTTACCATGCCGGACGATGCGTGATGTTGGAATGGTTTGCATATCGATAGAGGATACAGGGCCAGGTATACCTGAAGATGAAATTCCTTGTTGGTTTGAGCGATTCTATCGTGTTGAAAAGTCCAGATCAAGGGAACATGGCGGGTCTGGACTCGGGCTCGCAATTGCCAAAAAAATAGTGGAGCTCCATAACGGCAAAATTCAAGTATTCAGTGAATATGGACAGGGCACAACATTTGAAGTTCATTTACAAAAATTCGAATCTTAAAAATAAAAAATGTAATTATTCATTAAGTGCCTATCGCTGACTGCGACAATGGCACTTTTTATTTTTAATATGTTAAATGATAAATGGACTAAGGCAGGTTTGAAATAAGAATGATGAGAGCAGACTGAATTACATATAAGAGATAAATTGGGAAGGGGATTTTCATGGTGATAAGGGATATTCAGAGGGATGCGATTCTAACATTCGCAGCTGCTTTCTCTTTCATCGTTTACGAAGTTTTTCTTTCTCGATTCTTTGCAGTTATCTCGGATAATAATTACGTGTTTTTAACCATTTCATTAGCTACGCTAGGTATTGGACTTGGTGGATTTATGGCCTATAAAACTGCCGGACGTGTTTACCAATTTCGCAATGTATGTCTCGGCTTGTTTGCACTTTTTCTAATCGTATCCGTCTTTGTCATGTATGTCTTTCCGTATCAAGGGATATGGTTTTATTCACCAGTCGCTCTGCTCCCTTTCTTTACTGGAGGTGCTTTACTCGCTGCCATTATGCAACAACATAAACAACAAATTCGCCTCATTTATTGTGCTGATTTGGCTGGCGCAGGGATTGGAGCCGTTTCATCCATCGTATTGATGAGTATATTCGATCCCATCACAACAATATCACTGTTAGCTGCCATATTGTTTGGAATAAGCGTTAGTATGGACTTTAATCGTTCGCGAACCCAGCGGAAATTCGTATATCTCTTGATTTTTACGCTTCTGCTTGTCAACACGGTCTTACCATTCTCACAATACATCCCCTTTCTGGCATTCGAAACGAGTCCATCAAATGTGTTCCAAGGAAACACGAAATCAAAAGTTATGTATACGGAATGGAATTCATTCTCTCGTACTGATGTATACGACGATGCAAACGGGGAGCTGTTATATATTACTATCGATGGGGGTGCTGTTTCTCCCATATCAAAATATACGGGGGACTTAGAGGAGGTAGACTATTTACGATCAACAACCAGTTTTCTTGCTTTTGAAGATATCTTAGATAAAAAACGGGCACTCATTATTGGAGCAGGCGGTGGCCAAGAGGTTTTAGCCGCCCAACTTGCAGGCTTTAAGGAAATTGAAGCGGTCGATATCAATCCTGGGAGCTTTCGAGCTGTACAGACAGTTTCTTCATTCTCGGGCGATGTATTTAATCAACCGGGGGTGAAAGCAATCGTTTCTGATGGAAGGAATTATATACGTCAAACACAAAATCAGTATGACTTGATCTATTTGTCCCTTGTAAAAAAAGAATCGGAGAATGGCTTAGGCCTTGCTTTGACTGAAAATTATATCTTCACAGAAGAAGCCATCCGAGAATATCTAAACAAGCTGAAGCCGGGGGGGAGGCTTGCATTTTTACTCCATGATGAGTCGGAGCTCATGAAGGTGTTGAACGCAGCAGAGGAATCACTACGATTTGAAGGGATTCATCATAATCAATTACAGAATCATCTGGCAGTGATTGGCACATATCAGCATCTTGGTCATGTCGTGTGGGGATTCAATGGGAGTCGTATTACCAGGCCGTTGGTGATTGTGACGAAAGCCCCCTTTACTTTAGAGTCCGCACAACATCTTAAAGTGGAAGCTGAAAAGAAACAACAGATACCTGTTCACATCCCAAAGATATATGATCGCTATGCTGATTTATATCGTACTTTTTCGATTTCACAAAACCAATTACTTTCTAATCGTGACGATATGCCCTACTTTTACAATAAGGCAAATGGGGTTCCTGTCCAACTTGTCATTCTTACGATAGGTACGATATTGATTACTTTAATATTAGCTGTAAGAACAAAGTACTCATTAGGTCGTACCGCGTACTTTTCTGGGTTGGGGATCGGATTTATTGTGATTGAAACAACACTTATACAGAGGTTAATCCTACCGTTAGGACATCCAACGTTATCTTTTGTATTGGTGCTTGGTGTATTGTTAGTTTCTGGTGGTGTTGGCAGCCTGTTTTTTGGTAAATGGTTTTCTTTCGACAAGAATAGATACACGCCTTTGTTGTGGATTTGTGTTTTAACATTGTGTGTGAATGGAGTTATATCATGGTATAACGAACAATCATTTTCTTTATCTTTAACCTATCGGGTTATAGCAGCGGGGCTAATACTCATCCCATTAGGTTTATTTATGGGTATGCCGTTTCCGTTTGGTTTGACGAAGACTCCTGAGCGGAAGATAGCATTAAGTTGGGCAATTAATGGTCTGATGACCGTCACTGGTTCGCTTCTTGCCACCATGATCTCTTTAACCCTAGGCTTTACTGCTGCTATGACGATAGGAGCTCTGTTATACGGGTTGTTATATATTTTGCAACCGAAATTAAATTTAAGTAAGTAATATAAAAAATTCCGCTATTAATTTTTCATTGGAATTGACATCGTCTATTCTTTGATACTACAATACGTAGTGTAAGTCTAATCACTACTTACTGTAGTTTAAGGAGAAAAGTAGCATGTTCAACGCTGATTTAACGGTCTGGATTGTTTTTGCAGCAGGATTTCTGTCATTTATCTCACCATGCTGCCTTCCGCTGTACCCCTCGTATTTATCTTATATAACAGGGGTATCCGTGAAAGATTTACAGGAAGGCAGAGGGGCTTTTCGAACAAGAACATTGTTTCATACTGTTTTTTTTATTTTTGGGTTTTCTATTATATTTTTCGCTCTAGGTCTGTCTGCTAGTTTCATAGGAAATCTGTTTACTGGTAATCAAGAGTTAATTCGCAAAATAGGCGGTGTGATGATTGTTGTGATGGGTTTGATGATGGTGGGGTTATTTAAACCTTCAATCCTAATGAAAGATTTGCGATTTGAATGGAATAAAAGGCCTGTCGGTTATCTGGGTTCCGTATTAGTCGGAGTTACATATGCGGCAGGGTGGACACCCTGTGTTGGCCCTATACTCACAGCGGTGTTAGCTTTAGGTTTTACCAATCCCTCTGAGGCGTTGATATATACCTTTTCTTACACTTTAGGCTTCGCTATTCCGTTTTTTATCATGGCCTTCTTCCTTGGGCGAACGAAATGGATCCTAAAACATTCTAATCGACTCATGAAAATCGGAGGAGCATTAATGGTGTTGACAGGTGTCTTGCTCTATACGGATCAAATGACAAAAATCACTATTTTTTTCATTGAATTATACGGTGGATTTACTGGTTTTTAAGGGGGCGAGTTTGTAGTGAAAAAACAATGGTGGATACTTTCGACAATTATTGTTCTCGCTATCATCGCTATTATACAATCGACGTCTGTAAGAACAGAAGAACTGCCCAAAACGGGTTATCAAGCCCCGAACTTTTCACTACAAGCACTTGATGGACAGACTTATTCACTCCAAAGTTTGAACGGCAAACCTGTCGTAATTAATTTTTGGGCTTCGTGGTGCGGCCCATGCAAAATTGAGGCACCTGAATTGGTACGGCTCTACGATAAATATAAAGCTCGTATAGAAATCTATGCGGTGAATGTAACAGCTAGTGATTCAATTGAAGGGGCTAAAGCTTTTGCACAAGATTTTGGTTTTCAGTTTCCCGTTCTGATTGATGAAAAAGGTGAAGTAGCTCAAAAATATGCGATTCGCCCCATACCAACTACGTTATTTGTCAATAGTGAAGGCATTATTATCGAACAGGTCATTGGTTTGGTTGATCCACAAACCATGGAATCCAAGTTTCGGCGGTTGTTACCTTAGGGCATAATAGGGGGATGATATTTTGCAGTTTGGCCCGTTTGTAATCAGGATAGATTGGTTGACAATAGCGGTGTCTGGATTCGCTGGATTTATAGCCATGCAATGGTTGTGTAAACGATACGGTAATCGAGATCAGCCAATACTAGACCCCGTTGCCAATGCTTTGTTATGGATATTGATCATATGGAAATTTAGCCCGCTGGTTAGTACACCATCATTGTTGAGTAACCATCCGCTTCTTTGGTTGACGATGCCCGGAACCATGATGGGATGGTGGGTCGGTTTGATAGTTGGTTCGATTTATTTATACCGTGCCTGGTATCGTCTTGAAGTTTCTTGGTGGTTAATTGGCGATTTGTTCACCTTTGGAGGGGGGGTTATGTATGTAACATACAGCATGCTTGCTTGGCAATACGGAAGTCTGACAACCCTTCCATGGGGAATTTCAATTCATAATCCTGAATTCCATTATCACCCAATCAACGTATACCGGTTAATCATTCTTTTACCGATGCTAGTCTGGATCTGGAAAAACGCTGGGCTTATTGGAAGCGGTAAGTGGCTAACAACTGCGTTAAAATTTCCCGTGATGGGTCTAATGATTGTGTCATTATTTGATTCAAAACCCAAATGGCTTATCCCGTTATCCTTCGAACAAATGGTGTATCTCATATTAATGTTGTTAGGAATTGGATTATCATTACGTAATGCTAGAAGAGATCAGACAAATCTATCGAGTGAAACGATTATAGAGGAGGGACAAAATGAAGTATCAGGGATATTACAATCTCATTCAAGAAATCTTGATATTGACCCGATCAGACCTAAAGATTCGAGGAAAGAAAAAGGGTCATTTTTATCAGATTAGACAAGATGCAATTGCATTCATTCATACAGATTGGTTTGATTCATTGTGTTATTCAGTGAATTTGGAGCCTGATGCGGTGCGTGTATCATTTCTTGATGATACCATTCAACACTCGAGAAAATATAGGGCAACTAACAATTTGTAGAGAAAATAACCATCCATAATTTATACACATTTTTAGAATGCATTATTGCCTTCAGAAAAGGATACGGCATCTATGAAAAAATTCTACAAGGCTTTTCTAATCCTATTCACTTTGCAGTTCAGTCTTCAGAATCTGACATTTGCAATGGAAGATAAGGATCACTTTTCACTCAATAGCGAGGCAGCTATATTGATTGACGGAACAACAGGTTCCATTTTGTTTCATAAAGAAAGTGATCGTTTGATGTATCCAGCAAGTATCACAAAAATTGTAACAGGAATCATTGCGATTGAAGAAGGGAATTTAGACGACATTGTAACCGTCAGCAAAGCGGCTAGATCTATCGATGGTACTAGGGTTTATTTACTTGAGGGTGAACGGGTTCCTCTGTTGAAGCTGGTACAAGGGCTTCTTATTAATTCAGGTAATGATGCGGCTACAGCGGTTGCGGAGTACTTTGATGAAAGTGAAGCCCAGTTTGCTGAACGAATGAATGAATTTGTGAGTGAAACGATTGGTGTTAAAAACACGACCTTTCAGAACCCGCACGGGCTATTTGATCAAAAGCACCAAACAACCGCTTATGATATGGCAAGGATTACACAATATGCAATGAAAAATCCTTTGTTTCGATCCATAGTAAGTACAAAGGAAATGGAATGGGTTGGAGAAGGTTGGGAAACGACTCTCTATAATCATAACAAGCTTCTTTGGCGTTACGAGGGAACGACGGGTGTGAAAAATGGATTCGTAGATCAATCCGGCTATACATTGGTTGCTTCTGCAAAGAGAGGAAGCTCAGAATGGATCGCTGTAACGTTAAAATCGGATTCATCAGAACTAGCTTATAGTGATATGGTAAATTTATTTGATTATGGATTCGAACATTATGAAACCTACTCGATCTCGGTAGATGCAACATCCTTCCAAAGTTATAAAGATCGGTTTGTAATCCCCAAGACATTGGTGTTTACAGGCACAAAAGACATAGATTTTAAAGTTGAGATCGATCAATCTGACGGTCAGATCGTTGTTATTGATTCAGCTGGGCAAATTATATATAAGGAAAAATTGGTACCTATCGTTCAAAGCCTTCAAAAAACTACAACAACAACCGATCAAGTTATAAAAACAGAAAGTGAGTCCTATCGTACATCAATACCTAAAATCATTATCTTGGCAGTAACCACGTTGTTCACGCTACTGCTTATTAGAAAACAATGGATAAAGAAAAAGCGACGATATTTGAGTAATGATTGAAAAATCGAATATTTTCGCTTAATTCGTTGATCAAATCATGTATTAATTAAATCGTTATCTTCTAACCAGATCTCCTGAATAACTTCAGCTAGTACAGTTATGGTACGATAACTTTCTTCAAGATTATTTTCGACTCCTCCGATCTCTATAAGTGCACTATTGGTCGATAGGGCTTGGTTGTAATCACCATCTCCACTGGCGGAGTCTTTTGTATATATTCCTTTTGAAAGATCAGGTACTTTATCATTTAGTCCCTTTTGAATGCGTTCATCGAATTTCATATTCTTTTCCCAATTCGGATTATTTGTTCCAACAACAAAATACACTTGAGCATAATTCAAGTTATTATGTTGAACGGTGGTTTTATCTCGTCCCTGTGAGTCACGATGGATATCAATCAGATACTCAATATTATCATGCATGGTACGTTCCTGTTTTATTGTATTCTTTGAATAGGTGTAGGAATAGGCATAATTAAAACTGTCGACAAATGAAGGATAATCTTTTTTGAATGAAAAACAGGGATGTCATACGATTTCATTTTTTTTATTAGATAATCACCTAATAAGGTAACATTTGTTTTAGAGTCAAAGGCTTCATTTGCTGTTTGGACATTGCTTAATTCGGGTAACCATGATTCACGATTGTGCGAATGATAGATGAGGATTTGAGGCATAGAACGTTTGGCTTTTACTTTTTTCTTTAAAGGATTCGTTTGTGCCTCGGTTGATGTTTTTTCTTTATTTTTTAATGGTGCCGGTTGTTTTGATTTGTGCTTTGAAGATTCTGTTGTTAAGGGGGAACCTAGAGAGGTTACTTTAACAAATTGTACCGGTTGGGGATCCGATTTCGTTATTATTTGAGGTGAAGCGAATTTCGTGTGATATATGTGAACTCCTATCGTTGTATAGAAAGTTAACGAAAAAAACCAATCCAAATACTTTGATATATTTGCGTTTATTACTCATGAATTATCCCTCCTGGATCTCTCTGAATCTAGCGTTCATTTACTAGTAGATTATGAGTGGAGTAGGAGAAGTAGAACCAATAGATAGAATTAGTGATAAGAATAACATCGATAATTAGGGTAAGAATTCCTATAAGATTGAAAAAGGCACACTTAAAACACTACAATTTGTAGTTTGTGTGGATCAATCAAATTTGATAACTAACATGCCAAAGGAGCTCACATGAATCTACACACAGCTTTGAAACCATTTGTGCAGGATTATACGACAATGGCAAACATGAACATTACAGGTGTTCAATTTCATTCGGGTAAGATACAACAGGGGGATGTATTTGTGGCCATCAACGGGACCAAAGAAGATGGTCATCATTATATCCAAAGTGCGATAAAGGCGGGTGCTTCAGCCGTTGTTGGTGAATATGAAATAACGGACTTACCTGTTCCATATTATCGTGTTTCAAATACACGGAGGGCCTTAGCTGCTCTTGTTGGTCACTTATACGATTTCCCTTCTCAGCATCATGTAATGATCGGTATTACAGGTACAAACGGCAAAACCACCACTGCCCATATGCTTAAGCATATATTGGAATTTGCTGGCGTTACATGTACGCTCTTAGGCACTGTATTTCAAGAAATTAATGGACAAAAGGTGATATCGACACAAACAACACCAGATTCACTACAACTGAATAAATGGTTGAATCAAAGCGATGACCAAGTGGTCATCATGGAAGTATCTTCACATGGAATTGATCAGGAGCGTATAGCCTTCATCGAATATGATTATGCGGTATTTACGAACCTTAGTCATGATCACTTAGACTATCATAAGACTCTTGAAGATTACTTTGGAACTAAAGCTCGTTTATTTACTCAAATAAAGCAGAGCGGAGAATCCATTATATCGAGTCACAATGATTGGGGTAAAAGGCTTATTGATCTTCTGGCTACTCAAAAAATGAGAGTACATACCTTTGGAAAAAGTGGTAACGACGATGTGCAGCTCACTAATATTGAATCAGAATTCCCTTTGACGTTTGAATTGAAACAAAGAGGTACGCACTATAGACTGGTTTTACCCATCCCAGGAATATACAATGCTTGGAACGCCGTAGCTGCTTGGTTAACAGCAAGTCGAATGGGGGTCGAGCCTGAAGTCATACAAAAGGCACTCTGTACATTCGCTGGTGTTCCTGGGCGCTTTGAAATTTTTAAACATCCTTCAGGGGCAGAACTTATAGTTGACTATGCCCACACTCCTGACGGATTTCTCCAATTCCTCAGAACGATACATTCGCGTACAAATAACAGAGTCATTCACATTTTCGGTTTTCGAGGGAATGGAGATCCAACAAAAAGAAAGGAGATGATCCGGATTTCTGTTGAAAACAACGATATGATTGTTTTAACTCTAGATGATTTAAAGGGTGCAAATAAAAAAGAAATGTTGATGGAAATGAGAAGTTTAGTTAGTAATTACGGGAAAAGTAAATGCTTAATCATTGACGATCGTACGGAGGCGATCGAATATGTTTGGAAAAAAGCCAAGAAAGATGATGTTGTTATAATTACCGGTAAGGGGCGAGAGTGTTATGAACAAAGATTCGCAATACCAAGTAAATCTGATATTGAAACGATTGAATATTTGTTAAAATCCACTGCCCCCTGATGATTCTATATAAATGCCATAGAACTATGAAAATACGGGGAATTTGAACTCAATAGCACTATAATTCATAGTGTTATTGAGTTTTGTGTTGTCATAACCCGCTAATCTTACTATGTAATTTCATAGCTAATACCAATTTGTAGATGGGAGGAACAAACTTGATTAAAAAAAAACGCTATAATGAACACGAGGAACATGTTAATGAAGGTTGGTTGATTCCTTATGCCGATTTGTTAACCTTGTTGCTAGCACTATTTATTGTGTTGTATGCAATGAGTTCAATAGATGCGAAGAAATATGAAGAGATGAGTAAAGCATTCAGTACATATTTTAGTTCTGGTTCGGGGGTATTGTCACAGTCTGGAATTATAGAATCTGATATGAGAATGGATAGTACAGTAAACGTTAAGCAAACTATCGATAGAAGTATTACCAAGCAAATAAACACATTAGTCAATTTAGAGCAGATAGATCTTGAAAAGATACAGAAGAAGATCGATTCATTCATACAAACAAGTGGTTTTGAAACTAAGATTCGAACGAGTTTGACTAAAACGGAATTAACTATAATGATTAGTGATACTACATTGTATAATTCTGGTGAATCTGTTATAAAACCTGAATCACGGGCCATTGTTATGGCTATATCCATGATTTTAGAAGAAACTGAAGATTATAATATAATCGTCGCAGGACATACCGATAATGTGCCGATTAGTAATAGCGAATTTGATTCAAATTGGGAATTAAGTCAGAAGCGAGCGCTTCGATTCATGGATATTTTGCTTCAAAATAATAAAATGGATCCGGAAAGATTTCAGATTGTTGGCTTTGGAGAATTTCGTCCAAAAACCACAAACACTACCTCTGAGGGGAGGGCAATGAATCGGCGTGTGGAGGTATCCCTTGTACGAAGATTCGTTATAGATAAACAACTTTAATTTCTATTGATCAAAGAAGGCTAGAATGGCCTTATGTTTTAAATAATGGTACCGTAAAAAAATTCATTTAGACCAAAGCTAAATCTATAACACTAATTTAAACGCTCAAGATATTAAAAATCTGAGCGTTTTTGTTATTTGCTGTGAAACCGTTTGATTATGAGCAGGGAATCAAAGTCAAATAAAAAATAAAAATATGTTGACAATATAGGGTAGGGGGCTATACTATAAAAGCAGTCAATCTCCGGTAAATTATGGCATATAATTAACTTCACTTTTTGACGGCCGTCGAAAGCGTTAATTTTGGATTGATGAAATCCGGAGATATGTAGCTAAAGGAGGATAAAACAAATGTCTAAACAAGGACAGAGTCTTTCGCAAGCAGATCCAAGACGATGGATGGCACTAGCATTATTATGTCTTGCGAATTTTATGGTGATTATGGATACTTCGATTATCGGAGTTGCGTTACCGGCAATTCAAGAAGCGCTAGGATATACACAGGAAAGTTTACAGTGGGTATTTAATGCCTATGTAATATTCTTCGGAGGGTTATTACTACTAGGTGGTCGTTTATCCGACCTCTTTGGACAAAGACGCATGTTCATGTGGGGATTTTTGATTCTTACATTAGCATCTTTACTTGCGGGCTTTGCTTGGAACGATGATTCACTAAACATCGGTCGTGCACTGCAAGGATTCGGTTCCGCGTTAATAGCACCTTCGGCTCTCACCATTGTGATGATGCTTTTTAGCGGTAATCCTAAGGAATTGGGCAAGGCACTGGGCTTCTGGGGAGCTTCCGCAGCTGCTGGAGGATCCGCTGGTGTATTTTTGGGTGGTGTTATTACAGAGTGGCTGAGTTGGCAATGGACATTTCTAATTAACGTACCAGTTGGTATCCTTGCATTAATTTTATCTCCCGGTCTTCTAGCGAAAGGTACACGAAGAAAAGGAAGTATTGACATTGCAGGCTCCATCTCTGTAACAGCATCTTTGGTTCTGATCGTGTATGGAATTGTAACTGCAGAACATAATGGATGGGGTGCACCAATCACCATATGGACCCTTATCGCTGGGCTGATATTGTTCGTTCTTTTTCTAATCATTCAGTTAAACAAAAAGGAACCACTGGTTCCGCTTGGAATCTTTAAAGCACCAAACCTGGCTGCTGGCAATATTGCGCTTATCATGCTGTCAGGTGGTTGGATTCCATTATGGTACTTCCTGAACTTGTACATGCAGCAAATATTAAAGTTTTCCGCTTTCGCGGGTGGGGTTGGACTGCTTCCGATGACCATTTTGATTGCCATCTTCATGATCGTTATTACAGGCAAGTTGATTGGGAAATTTGGTATAAAAGCAAACATTGTGATTGGGTTGACGGCCCTTGGCGGTTCGATGCTCATGTTCTCAAGTAATACGCCTGTAGACGGCAGTTTCCTTATCAATGTACTTCCAGCTTCGCTTTTGGGTGCTCTCGGGATGTCTCTAGCCTACATTCCTTCTATGATGGCCGCGATGTCGGGAGCGAAGCCAGAAGAAGCCGGTCTTGCATCCGGCCTAGCGAATACAAGCTATCAGATAGGTTCTGCTATTAGCCTAGCAATCATGGTTGCCATTGCCGCATCAGCTACTTCTTCCACGACGGGTGCCAACCCTGTAGAAGCACTAAATGATGGTTTTCAACAAGCATTCTTTTGGTCAGGTATGGTTGCTTTTGCGGGTGCGATATTAGCTTTGATGTTTATCCGCTCGCCTAAACAGGCGGATTCGTCGAACGTACCGAAAGCTATGTAATTGTTGCTCTAACTGATCTCGATAATGAATATATTTTTTACAGAGAGGGTAAACCAATAATAATGTCACTGTTAAGGTTAAGGATATATTTTCAATGACTTTGTACTAAACAGGGCAAAATTCTTTACATGAAGGGAGTTAATTATGTTGAAGAAGAGAATTAGACCAATGGCTGTATTATTAATATTCATGTCCCTTTTATTAGTATTGGGGGCCTGCGGCAACGCTAATAATAATGACCCCGAAAGTCCAGATAATGCGGGGGAAATGGATCATGGTAACATGGAACACACTGGCTCTGGAGAAGTGCCTAAAGGTTTGAAAGAAGCAAAGAATCCAACCTATGGAATCGGAACACAAGCGATTATTGAATCAGATCACATGGCTGGTATGAAAGGGGCAACGGCAAAGATTGTGGGAGCATATGATACCACGGTGTACACTATTTCTTATACACCAACGAATGGTGGTGAAGTAGTGAAGAATCACAAATGGGTCATCCATGAAGAATTACAAAATGCAGGCGAGGCTCCATTAAAACCAGGAACTGAAGTGGTTGTAAATGCAGATCATATGGAGGGTATGAAAGGAGCAACGGCTGAAATTGATTCGGCTGAGAAAACGACAGTATATATGGTGGATTTCACTCCTACTACCGGTGGAGAAGAAGTTAAAAATCATCAATGGGTAACAGAAAGTGAGCTATCCCCTGTTAAATAATGTTAAACATAAGGAGAGCTTAATCATAATTGATTGAGCTCTCTTTTATTGCTGATTTTATTTCGATGATTTATTTCTTTCTCGATATTCGAAAGTGATATAGAGGGTTCCTTAGTACAGGTCATTCAAACATATCTTTTATGCCTAATTTTAACTACTAGTTCTCCGCCGAAGGACACTTAAGATGATAAGTAAGAGCGCAATAATTCCAATAAATGCGGACAAAATGCATCTACCTCCTACAATAATCCATATTTCAAAGACTTCTCCTTTTAAAGATGAAGCATTTGAACGAATCAAGGATAATAATTCATATGATTACTTTTCATTTCAGTTAACACTACGGTATGTCAATGTAGCATATTCTGCTCTTTCTTGAATGTGCGGAAAATCAGCAAAATCAAGTTGGGGTGGAACATACGCCATGCCCACTATGGGTGAACTGCTGCTTTTTCTGCCGTGGCTGTTCACGGTGTCATTGCTAAAGAGGTATACATAATGGATGAAGAGAACGATCCTCGCCTATGTTTGAAGAATATGTCGGAGGACAAGAACATATATGGATATGAAGTCGCGGAAGTGGCTTTTTTGTGGGGCTCGTCACTTACAGTCAAAGCAGCAAAAATCCGGGGCTAATTAAAATTAGTCCCGGAAAGGGTTGAGGGCTGCGGGTCGGTGAGTAGTGTCATACCATTTATCATTAAGGCGTAAGATACAGTCAAAGAGACGCGTTCTAGGTATATCCTTCTGAATCCTTTCGTTAAGATTTACCTTTCATCATTTCTTCCATTCGTCTACATCTTTCTTCAATACTGTCTACGGTACGTTTAATTTCATTTGTCGTCATCATATGCTGCTTCATCATGTTCATCATTTCCTTCATAGGTTCAGACATCATCATATTTTCTGCTGCCATCATCTCCTGACGCATGGGTGGTACGGATCGAGACGGCGGATAATACCAGGTATTGGGATACACATAATACACTTTTCTGATCTCTCCTTTTTTGATTTCTTCACCATTGTATGACCACGACAAGGCAAATGCCATTGATGAAAAAGCCCAATCTAGGAAAAACCATTCATGTAAAAAAATTCAGTGCCTCCCTGGAGTAAGGACATTGATGGGGCTTTTGTGGAAATACTGAACTTTGTAAACCATGCAAGGAAATTTTTTTCGAGGTGAAAAATAACATGATGATAAATATGAATAACTCGTTCATGATGATGTGTATGTTGCTCATGTTTTTAGGTGTGCTTATACTGATTGTTGCAGTAGGCGTGGCGGTTTATTGGGTAGTTGCTTCACTGACAAGAAATAACAGGACGAAGAACTACCCCATAATGATCCTAGCGGAGCGGTATGCAAAAGGTGAAATCACGGAAGAAGAATTTAAACAACGAAAAACGATCATCGAAGAGTAGACATCAACAGACCAGCTGATAAACCATCCAGCTGGTCTTTTCATTATTTCTAATTTCAAAAAGTTTTTCTTCATAAATTCAACACAAATTTTAGATATATTGATGAAGAGAAAAATCAAAAGGAGGTTCATGATGAAGGGTAAACTAAAATTATTCCTCGCTGTTGGTGCAATTAGTGTCATCGTGGCGGGTTGTGCAAATGCAAATAGTCAAAATGGGATGAAAGGTACAGATCAACCCAAGATGAACATGGGGGATTCTCAACAAAATACGAGTCAAAACAAAGAGCAGTCAGGGGACATGAAATTGACGCAAGCGACTCCTGTTGCAGATGGGAAGGAATTTACGATTACCGCACAAGCGAGCAACTTGAAAGTATCGGATGATGTGACCTTGCCTGTTTGGACGTTTAACAATTCGGTACCTGGCCCACAGATTCGTGTGAAGGTTGGGGACACCGTAAAAGTTAAATTGAAGAATGAATTGGAGGAGCCTGTTTCAATACACTGGCATGGCTACCCGGTTCCAAATAATATGGACGGTATTCCAGGCGTAACGCAAGATGCAGTGGCTGCAGGTAAGGAATTCACATATGAATTTAAAGCAACGGTCCCAGGAACCTACTGGTATCATTCGCACCAAGATAGCGTAAATCAGCTGGATAAGGGCTTGTATGGTACGTTAATCGTGGAAGATCCCAGCGAGAGTTATGACCGTGATTATACGATTGTACTCGATGAATGGATGAGCTCAGGTGAGATGGATATGAGCAACAACGAAGACATGGAAGGTATGGATCATAGCCAAATGGATATGGGCGATACGAGCAACAATGAAGACATGCAGGGAATGGATCACAGTCAGATGGATATGGGCAATACGAGCAACAATGAAGACATGGAGGGGATGGATCACAGCCAAATGGACATGGGCGATACCAGCAACATGACAGAGATGGCTGGGCATGATATGAGCATGTATGATGTGTATACCATGAATGGGAAAACAGGTGATGCAATCGACAAGCTCACCGTAAAGAAAGGGGATAAAGTCCGTATTCGATTGGTCAATGCGGGTTACATTACGCACACGATACATTTACATGGGCATGAGTTCAAAGTCATTGCATCTGATGGACAGCCTGTTAATAGTCCAGCCGTGATCACCGATCAAGGCATTGCAATCGCGCCTGGCGAACGCTATGATCTCGAATTTACTGCTAATAACCCAGGATCATGGCTATTAGAAGAACATGGAAAAGAGGACCGCGTGAAGAACATGCGTGCAGTCATTGAGTATGAAGGAGTACCCGACAGACCCGACGCTTCGAACGCAAACGAAGAGCTGCCGACCTTTGATCTAACCAAATACGGTCAGCAAGCAAGAACCAATTTTTCTTTGGATCAGAAATTTGATCAAGACGTGAAGCTAGATCTGAACACGGAAATGAAAGCCGGAGAAATGGTTTACACCATTAATGGAAAGCTATTTCCTGATACCGATCCAATTAAAGTAGATAAAGGGGATAAGGTGAAAGTAACCTTCGTGAATAACTCGAAGACCGATGATCATCCGATGCACTTGCACGGGCACTTCTTCCAAGTGTTAAGCAAGAACGGAAAACCGCTCGAAGGAACACCAGTTATCAAAGACACGCTGAATGTAAAGCCTGGCGAAGAATATGTGGTCGCATTTGAAGCCGATAATCCTGGGGATTGGATGTTCCACTGCCATGATCTGCATCATGCGTCCGCAGGTATGGTTACGGACGTCATGTACAATGGATACAATAGCAATTACACACCTGACCCTACCGTAGGAAATAAGCCTGAATAATCAATAAAACTCCTGCATCGATCAGCCGTTGTAGGAGTTTTTTTTGATTTGATTCATGGTCACATCAATCCTCCATCATTTCAACACGATTTCCACACATTCTTCTTCTACAATAGAGTTACATCACCAGATAGGAGGAGTTAGAGATGGACTGGACATGGTTATTGGTATTGGTTTGCCCGATCATGATGATCTTGATGATGTTGGGTATGCGTGGTGGTCACGGTAACGGGCATGAAAAACAAGGACATGGGACGAGTGAAGAAACTCAAAGAATGCAGAAAGAACTGGACGAGTTAAAGGCCCAAAACGAAAAAATGCGAAATGATCTTCAGAATGTAACCAAGTCATACCATTTAAAGGAGGAATGAATGTTGAGTTGTTGTGGAGGGCATCATCAAGAAAACAGCCATCAGTCTCAATCTTCTTATCATGCTTCAAAGTGGCATCATTGGATCATGACATTATGCTGCGCGTTGCCGATTGTAGTCGTCGTTCTCATGGTCTTGATTCGTGCCTTTCAAGGAGAACCAACCAATAATATTCTAATAGGCATCTTACTGATATGCCCATTATTCCATATGATTTTCATGCCATTGATGAACAAGATTCATCACAGGAGAACATCCAAAGAATGAATCAATTGCCTTTGCTTCAGCAGAATGCTGACAAAGTTTCTTTATCTTGCATTTGACGCTATGAATCGTTTACATTTTGGGTAGGATTTACACATTGAAGAAGGTGGATACAATGTCAAAGATTCATGTACTTGTGGTCGATGATGAGTGGAACATGCGGAATCTACTTCGCCTATATCTTGTGAAAGAGGGATTTGTGGTGAAGGAAGCTTCCACTGGCTATGAGGCGCTGTCGATGCTTAAGCAGCACTCTTTTGACCTTCTAATCTTGGATGTGATGATGCCTGGAATGGATGGTTGGCAGGTGTGCAAAACCGTTCGAGAAACGGAGATAATTCCCATCCTCATGCTCACCGCGCGTACGGAGACAAAGGATAAAGTTCATGGGCTCGGTATTGGAGCGGATGATTATTTAACCAAGCCATTCGAACCCGAGGAATTGGTAGCCCGGGTATTTTCGCTGCTAAGACGATCTATGATCAATCAAGCCCAAAAACCTCAAGATACGACGTTGGTTTTTAATAACCTCAAAATCAACGCAGATGCTCGAGAAGTTTACATTCATGAAGAAAGCATTGATTTTACGCCCAAAGAATTTGATTTACTTCACTTTCTTGCTGAGCATAGTCAACGTACATTTTCGCGTGATGACTTGGTTGAACGATTATGGGGGTATGAGTATACGGGAGACGCTCGAGTCGTCGATACCCACGTCAAAAATATTCGAGAGAAGATGAATCGTGCAGGACTTGGATACGAGGCAATTCACACGGTTTGGGGAGTAGGCTATAAGTTTATTGCGCAGGGAGAAGAAAGATGAGAAGTAATCGAATTGGGATGAAACTGGGGCTGATCATAGCTGCGATTTTTTTTATTGTTCTCCTCTTCCTTGGTGTCAGTCTATATCAAATGTTTTCAAGCTTTTACCATTCAGAAATGAAAACAGAGATCACGGAAATGACTTCTCATGTCTCGACCATGGCCGAGACCACAGAAGCATCTTCGGAAGAAATGATGCTGACTTTCGCCGATTTTTCGAATGTCAGCATGTTTTATATTAATGCAGCAGGAGACATTACTTTTCATACAGGGGAACATAATCCCGCCGATCGTACATTTATTCGTAAAGAGGATTTGAAGCAAATCTTCTCAGGAAACGCGATCAACTTAGAGCATGAAGATCCATTAGGCCATCGCTATATGGTGATTGGTCAACCGATCTATAAAGATCATCAGATTACCTCAGCTATTTATGTGATGGCTTCTATGCAAAGCATGGATAAGTCGCTTACAGCCATACGTAATTTGTTGATTCTATCCGGAGTAGGTGCATTTTTGCTTGCAATGGGCATTACATGGATTATGGCATTGCTTTTCTCACGACCACTCATTATGATGCAAAAAGCGACGAAAAAAATCGCCGTCGGCGAGTTAGAAACCCGGTTGGACATCCATAGCAAAGATGAAATCGGCGATTTGGCGGCAGCAATTAATAATTTGGCCGCAGATCTTCAGCGATACCGGGATACACGACAGGAGTTCTTTGCGAATATTTCACATGAGCTTCGAACACCGATCACCTATTTGGAGGGATATGCCAAGGTTGTAAAGAACCATATGTATGAGACGGAGGAAGAGAAAGACCGTTATTTAGATATTATTTATCAAGAAGGAGTTCGAATCCAGCATTTGGTGGATGATCTATTTGAGCTTGCCAAAATGGAAGAAGGAAAGATCAGTCTATCCATGGAATGGATTGATTTGAGGTATGTTATCCATCAGTCAGTCCAAAAGGTATCGTTAAAAGCAAAGGAAAAAGGGTTGGAGTTGGTTGTCCATCCCACCAAGTCTGTTCCATTCATTCGAGGAGATGGCATGCGTTTAGAGCAAATTGCCCTCAATCTTTTGGAGAACGCTATACGATATACCGATGAAGGGCGTATTGATGTATATCTTCACCATTCATCTACCATGCTGACACTATCCATTCAAGACACGGGGATCGGAATTCCTGACGACGAGCTCCCCTATATCTTCGACCGTTTCTATCGTGTCGAGAAGTCCAGATCACGGCAAACGGGCGGGACAGGGCTCGGTTTGTCGATTGTCAAAAAATTAGTGAAGCTGCAAGGAGGTTCAATCCATGTTACCAGCAGGGTTGGGAAAGGCACCTGTGTTAGCGTTCAATTCGTCCTTCCGATGATGCAGGAGGATCAATAAGATGAAGAAAACAGATTGGTTTATTGCTTTATTTTTCATGGCACTCGGGTTGATGTGTTTAATGTTTTCGGCCTCATATTACCGAAT
This sequence comes from Paenibacillus sp. Dod16, assembly GCF_049893405.1. Lineage (NCBI taxonomy): Bacteria > Bacillati > Bacillota > Bacilli > Caryophanales > Paenibacillaceae > Paenibacillus > Paenibacillus sp. Dod16. The sequence goes on along the minus strand of NZ_JBNDYG010000030.1, from coordinate 30,189 downwards.
GGGTTCGTTTATAAGTGAGGTTGGCATATTCAGATTGGCATGCATTGGAATGGCGGTTGTAGGTGCGGCCATCTATCTTATCTATCGCTTGATTCGTTTCAAACAAGGAAAAGGCAAGTAAAGGGTGACTTCCATAGGGAGTCACTTTTTTTACACAGCGTGCCCAGCATCTTCTAGCCGGTGAAAGTCCGATCACGGGAGGGGCCAAGCCCCCGTGAGCTAAGATACCTGCGTATGGCGAAATCTGTGCGTAGAAGCGTATTGACGAAAGTACCTGTCGGAGACAGGGCGAGCAACATACCAGGCCGTAACATAAAGTGAATCCTGCGCGTCGTCAAAAAGACCTCGCAAGAGGGAATAGAGAAGCCGAAACTTGTTGCGTATGGATGAAGGCAACGGAAGCTGCTTGGAACTTTTGAACGGCAGCGAAGAATCCTCTGGTGTAAGGGGATCGGCAAGGTATGGTAGCCTTTTAAGGTTTTCTTTGACAATTTAAGAACTCGGCATTATTATAATAATCAAATAATCATTTGATTGAGGTGATTCAATGGAAGTTAGAGATACATGCGATATTTTTTGTTATGACGAGCATAAGGTCAATCGAGTGAAGGCAAAGCTAAGCACACATGATTTTCAAGATATGGCTCAAGTATTCAAGGTCTTAGCAGATCCAACGAGGCTGAAGGTGGCTTATGCACTTTGTGATGAGGATGAGTTATGCGTTTGTGATGTTGCAAATATTATTGGTTCTACTATGGCAACGGCTTCCCATCACTTACGGCTGCTGCGGAACATGGGGATTACGAAATATCGTAAAGAAGGAAAACTTGTTTTTTATTCAATGGAGGATGCCCAATTGAAACAAATCATCCGTATCGCGATTGAGCATCAGAAGGAGGCTATTGGAGTTGAGTAACATGGCTGAATCAACAGATAAAAAAAATGTATACCGTGTAGAAGGCTTTACATGTGCGAATTGTGCAGGGAAGTTTGAGAATAATGTGAAACAGCTCCCGGGAGTACAAGATGCCAAGGTGAATTTTGGTGCATCTAAAATTTCCGTGTATGGTGACACAACGATCGAAGAACTTGAGAAGGCCGGTGCCTTTGAGAATCTTAAGGTTGCCCCAGAAAAGGCTCAAAGGGAAGCGATAGGAGACTCTAACAAAGAAGAAAAGGAACCATTTTATAAAAAGCATAGCACGTTATTAAATGCGGCTTTACTGATCGTTTTCGGATACCTTTCCTTAATTGTAAACGGAGAGGAAAACCTGATTACCTCCTTGCTCTTTGCAGCCTCTATCGTGATTGGCGGATTTTCGCTCTTTAAAGTTGGTTTTAAAAACTTGATGCGTTTTGAGTTTGATATGAAAACCCTTATGACGGTTGCTATTATTGGTGCCGCAGTAATCGGGGAATGGGCGGAAGGTGCAATTGTAGTCATTCTCTTTGCAATAAGTGAAGCTCTTGAACGATTCTCGATGGATCGCGCAAGACAATCCATTCGTTCTCTAATGGATATTGCACCAAAAGAAGCCCTGGTGAGACGCAATGGGCAGGAGATGATGATACATGTGGATGACATCGCACTAGGCGATATCATGATCGTCAAGCCTGGACAAAAGATAGCCATGGATGGTGTTGTTGTTAGTGGCTATTCAGCAGTAAACCAGGCAGCAATTACAGGTGAGTCAGTCCCCGTAGAGAAAAAAGTAGATGATGACGTATTTGCCGGTACATTAAATGAAGAAGGTTTGCTTGAAGTTAAAGTAACCAAACTTGTTGATGACACAACGATTGCAAAGATCATCCACTTAGTTGAGGAAGCACAGGGTGAACGTGCGCCATCGCAAGCCTTTGTTGATAAATTTGCGAAATACTATACCCCAATCATTATGATTGTGGCAGCATTGGTCGCTGTGATCCCACCATTGCTCTTTGGTGGAGATTGGACAACATGGATCTACCAAGGCTTATCCGTACTTGTTGTTGGTTGCCCTTGTGCCCTGGTTATTTCCACACCGATTTCTATTGTGTCGGCCATTGGGAATGCTGCGAAAAAGGGCGTTCTCATCAAAGGCGGCGTATATCTGGAGGAAATGGGTGCTTTAAAAGCCATTGCCTTTGATAAAACCGGCACGCTCACCAAAGGTGTTCCTGTTGTTACGGATTTTAATGTATTGAATAAAGCTGCCAATGAAAAAGAATTACTCTCCATTATTACTGCCTTGGAGTATCGTTCTCAACATCCTCTTGCCTCTGCGATTATGCGAAAGGCAGAAGAATCCAGTATTTCTTATTCGGACATTACGGTTGAGGATTTCTCATCAATAACAGGCAAGGGGATTAAGGGTAGTGTTAACGGAACGACATATTATATTGGAAATCCAAAACTCTTTAAGGAATTGCCAACGGTTCAGTTCACTCCTGACCAAGAGCAGTTGGTTTCGTCCCTCCAAAACCAAGGGAAAACGGCCATGATTGTTGGTACAGAAAAGGATATCCTTGCTGTGATTGCAGTAGCAGATGAAGTTCGCGATTCCAGTATGGGCGTTATTCAAAAATTACATCAACTTGGCATTAAAAAAACCATTATGCTTACGGGTGATAATAAAGGTACGGCTACAGCTATCGCTGGATCTGTCGGCGTGTCGGATGTACAGGCCGAGCTATTGCCTCAGGATAAATTAGATTACATTAAACAATTGAGATCCGAATACGGAAATGTAGCCATGGTTGGGGACGGTATTAATGACGCTCCTGCACTTGCTGCTTCAACAGTTGGGATTGCCATGGGCGGAGCTGGGACGGATACAGCGCTCGAAACTGCAGACGTGGCTTTGATGGGGGATGACCTGAGAAAACTGCCTTTCGCAATTAAACTAAGCCGAAATGCACTATCGATAATCAAACAAAACATCACGTTTGCATTAGTGATCAAGCTCATCGCTTTGCTGCTGGTTATACCCGGTTGGTTAACGCTATGGATTGCCATACTTTCAGACATGGGGGCTACTCTCCTCGTTGCATTGAATGGATTACGACTCATGCGTGTGAAAGAATAACTCACAGTAACAATTCAACGTGTAATTTAGGAAGATCTCTTGATTCTTCGCTCTACATTTTTTGGGTGCGAGATTCTTCTCCATACGAAGTCATATTGCAGGTTTTATTCATTTTAAAAGACACACATTGGATATGTGTGTCTTTTCGTTTGGGACAAGACAATCCGATCAGGAAATAATCCATTTTTGTGCAGAAAACAATCAAACGAACATTTGACTAATAGAAAATAATGGTGTATTATAATCTCACATTCAAACAATTGTTTGATTATTAATTCTCAGTGAATTGGGGAAGATCAATGAAGAAGACAAATGACAAAACCAAATCGGATTACATTCCGGCTCTACGGTTTCACTGGCTTACGTCTTTTTACGATTCTGTATTACGTTGGACAATGAGAGAGTCTACATTTAAAAACCAATTAATCAAACAAGTTCAAAGTTATCCAGGACAACGAATACTGGATCTCGGGTGTGGCACAGGTACGTTAACGGTGCAATTAAAACAAAGCTATCCTGAATCAGAGGTCACCGGTCTTGATATTGATCCCGATGTTCTTCGAATGGCAGAGGCAAAGGCCGCGCAGAGGCATTTAAGCATTAAGTTTGATCAAGGTAACTCGTACGAATTACCATACCCTGATCACTCCTTTGATCGTGTGGTCACCAGTCTAATGTTTCATCATTTAACCACAACAAACAAGCTCCAAACCTTAAAGGAGATATTCAGAGTACTTAAACCAGAAGGAGAGCTTCATATCGCCGATTGGGGGAAAGCGAAAAATGGCATTATGCGTATTGCATATTATTCCATTCAGATCCTCGATGGATTTTCAACCACCACGGATAATGTTAAGGGACTTTTACCTGGATTTGCGCTAAAGGCCGGATTTAATACGATGAATGAAACAAAACAGTATGCAACCTTATATGGTAGCCTTTCACTTTATAAAGCAAAGAAGTGTAGTTAAGCCCATATAGAAAGAAGGATCAAATATGTCCATTACACAACTCTTATCAGCCATAGGTACCTTTATCGTAACCAACATTGATGACATTTTTATCCTCATGATCTTTTTTGCCCAAATCGATAAAGTGCGCCATATGCAAATTGTGATTGGTCAGTACCTTGGATTCGGACTTTTAGTAATACTGAGCTTACTTGGTGCCTTGGGTTTTACTTTTCTGCCACCAGAGTGGGCTGGGTTCCTTGGCTTGATACCGATTTATCTTGGTATTCGAATGTTTTTCACCAAAGAGGAAGATGAGGCAGAAGAAGCACTCGAGAAATTAGGTGATGTAAAGTCTCAATTAACCGGTAATCGTTTTTTTAGTCCATTGACTGCTAAGGTTGCAGCGATTACCTTTGCGAACGGTGGAGATAACCTAGGAATATATATTCCTTATTTTACAACCCAAAGCAGAGACTCACTTATTTATATCGCGCTCGTTTTTTTGGTTATGGTTGCGGTCTGGTGTTTCTTGGGTTATCGTCTAGCGAGTTTCCCAGCTATTGTAAAGATATTGCAAAAGTACGGTAATGTTATCATTCCAATCGTTTTTATCGTTCTGGGTATATCCATCATGCTTCATGGTGATGTTTTAGATGTTGTCAGAAGCTTATTAAAGTAATTATACAAACAACAAGATGGAGGAGATTAGGATGGATCAAGCAAATCAGCACATTGAATTGTTGGTAATTGGCGGAGGATCAGGCGGATATGTGGCTGCAATTAGAGCAGCTCAGCTCGGGAAGAAAGTATTATTGGTTGAAAAGTCGGAACTAGGCGGCGTTTGTTTGAATTGCGGGTGTGTACCGTCCAAAGCGTTGATCTCGGCAGCACATCGACACGAGCATATGCATAATTCGGGAATACCCGGATTAACAGCAAGGGATATTGAAATTGACTTCTCCCAAATTCAGCAATGGAAGCAGAAGGACGTGGTTGATCGGCTGAAGTCAGGTATCCAGTCGTTGATGAAGAAAAATAAAATTACGGTTATCAAAGGAGAAGCAACATTTATTAGTGAGCGTGAAGTAAAAGTATCCAATAAGCAGGAAAGCTCCCATTATCATTTTGAAAACTGCATCGTCGCAGTAGGTTCTCGTCCGATTGAATTAAAATCATTTCCATTCGGAGGACGTATCTTATCTTCGACGGAAGCTTTAAGCCTTACTGAAATTCCAAAGCGTATCATTATCATTGGTGGAGGCTATATCGGTATTGAACTTGGACAAATGTATGCAAAATTCGGAACAGAAATCACGGTACTAGAAGGATCCAGTACCATATTGCCAGGATTCGAAAAGGATATCACACGCATTATAAGTAAGAACTTAAGTTCGTTGGGTGCGACTGTGTATACGGATGCGATGGCACAGTCAGCTGAGCAAACAGAGAAAGAAGTTACCGTATCGTTTACAGTAAATAATGAAGAAAGACAAGCGACGGCTGATTATGTACTGGTTACAGTCGGTCGTAGACCCAATACGGATGGTGAACTTGGTCTCGATAAAATTGGTATCCAAATAGGAGAACGAGGACTTGTTGAAGTCAATGAGTCAGGTCAAACCAGTCTACCACATATATACGCGATTGGAGATATTATTCCAGGACCGGCGTTAGCTCATAAAGCTTCATATGAAGGGAAAATCGTAGCAGAAGCTATTGCAGGACTTCCAAGTATTTTTGACTATAAAGTGATTCCTTCCGTTGTATTTTCTGATCCGGAAATTGCATCAGTTGGCCTTTCTGAGTTCGAAGCTAAAGAGCAGGGTTTTGATGTATTGACAGGTAAATTCCCTTTAGCTGCTAACGCTCGAGCATTATCTTTGACCTCAGCTGAAGGGTTTGTAAAGTTAGTAGGGGATAAGAAGACAGGTCTTGTGTTAGGTGGACAAATTATAGGGACCAATGCATCAGATCTGATTCCGGAGCTCGCATTAGCCATTGAACTGGGTTCAACCTTAGAAGACATTGCGCTTACCATACATGCTCACCCAACACTTGGTGAATTGACTGCAGAAGCAGCTGAAGTTGCTCTTGGACATCCTATTCATATTTAGTTTGCTGCGTATTGGCTTTTTGACAACCATCCGTAACTGAAATATGATAATACTCAAATGAGTATGAGATTGAGGTGTTACACATGTCAACAGAGGATACCTGCGATATATTTTGTTACGATGAAGATAAAGTGAGACGTGTTAAAGCAAAGTTGAGTAATCATGATTTTCAAAATATGTCCCAAATTTTTAAGGTCATTGCCGATCCTACACGGTTAAAAGTCGCCTATGCCTTATGCGATGAGGATGAGTTGTGCGTTTGCGATGTGGCCAATATTATTGGTTCTACAATGGCGACAGCATCCCATCATTTACGACTGCTTAGAAATATGGGGATTGCGAAATACCGCAAAGAAGGAAAACTTGTGTTTTACTCACTAGAAGATATGCAGTTAAAGCAGCTGATAAAGCTAGCTGTAGACCATCAGTCAGAAAGTATTCAGTTTTGAGCCTATAATCATCCAAAGAGGACCAGTTCTGTTCAAATGAATCTGTAAATTTTGTGATTTCTCATATTAATTGACGAATAGAAACGGGTAGATTGAACTCACTTAGAGTGCAGATCTTCCCGTTTCTTTGTTCATTTCCTTGTCGAGTCCTAAAATCAAATGGTAAATACACATATTATATTCAGTTCAGTAAGTTGACAAACAATTGTAATAACCAGTAATCTTTAATTTGTAATATACTATGTTGTGTAGTCTTTTAACTGTTTGATATGGAAAAGGAGTTTTGCCATTGATGAACCAGAGTGTATTAACACATTTTAGTTTTTCAGAATTATGGGGTCCGCTCGTATTTTTTATAACCGTTTTATTATCTGTAATCTACTTGTTATATGTTGGTCCATTACGTAACCGCTTTTATGAAAGTGAACCAGTTAAAACCAGACAAAAAATATTGTTTATTTCAGGTTTGTTTACGTTTTATATAGCGGTTGGAAGTCCCATCAATGCGTTTAGTCATCATGTGTTATTTAGCGCTCACATGCTGAAGCAAGCTTTATTATACTTTATTATGCCGCTGTTTTTTTATTTAGGTACGCCATCATGGTTAATACGCCCTTTATTAAATTCCAAGTTTTCCTCGAAGTTTCTCTCATTTTTTAATCAACCTATCTTAGCCATGTTTCTATTTAACTCTGCTTTATCCTTATATCATTTCCCAGTTGTTTTTAATAAGCTGATGGAGATCCCATTCCTAGGAGGCTTATATCATGTTTTGTTAGTAATTGCATCATTTCAGATGTGGTGGCCACTTATGTGCCCTGTACCAGAACTTGATAAACTATCGAATGTAAAAAAGTTAGGGTATATTGCAGCGAATGCAATCCTGTTATATCCAGCATGTGTAGCCATAATTTTTGCCGGCAACATTCTCTATGATCCATATGTGAATGCTCCCCAACTATTTTCATTTTTGAGTCCAATTGATGATCAGCAATTAGGCGGAATTATTATGAAAATGACGCAAGAGGCAGCATTTGTAGTCACACTGGCAATCATTTCTGCAAGATGGTACCGAAAGGAGAAACATGATGACTCCATTGAAGTTGCTGAAGCTGTATATGACTCACCGAATCAACTTAATAACTATTAATTACGATTATTGATGGCTTCTCGTTGTAGAAAGGAAGTTAACTCATGGGCCCAGAGAACTTGACTCTATGGATAGCATTTGCAGCAGGATTTTTGTCTTTTATATCTCCTTGCTGTCTTCCGCTCTATCCATCCTATATATCTTACATTACCGGAATTTCTGTTAAGGAGTTAAAGGATGGTAAGGGGATCATGCAAAAGAAGGCTTTTGCTCATACCATATGCTTTATGCTAGGATTCTCTGTCATTTTTTTCGCATTAGGGTTATCAGCCAGTTTAGTAGGAGATTTGTTCTCGAATAATCGCGAATTGATTCAAAAATTAGGTGGATTATTAGTGATTGTAATGGGATTAATCATGCTAGGAGTTATTCAGTTACAGATTTTAATGAAAGATAGGAAGTTTCAATTTAAGCATAAACCGTCAGGATATCTTGGATCGATATTAGTTGGATTATCATTCTCTGCAGGATGGACACCGTGTATCGGACCCATTCTTTCAGCCGTTTTAGCTATGGGAGTAACAAACCCTGAGAAGGCAGTGGGTTACATAAGTGCATATACATTAGGGTTTGGGATTCCGTTTCTCATTATGGCCTTTTTTATTGGCAGATTAAAATGGATCTCAAAATATTCTTCACTAATGATGAAAATTGGCGGGGCGATGATGGTTCTTACCGGAATATTGCTTTACACAGATCAAATGACCAAAATCACCATATGGTTAATCGGGCTATACGGCGGGTTTACAGGTTTTTGATGTAGTTCGAGATCTGGAATTAAGGCGGTGATAAACATATAAAACGGCAAGTAAGCAAACATCTAAAAAAAAAGCAACTAAACGAATAAATAGCTGAGGTGAAACATGAATAATAAGAAGAAATCATCAAAAAATCTAGTTATTTTCACCATCATTTTTGTGGGCCTGGTGGTAGCTTTGGTATTGTTAAACCAGAACAGCCAACCATCAAATCGTTCGGAAGGGGTATTTGACAACCCACCGGCCACGGAAAACCAGCCTACTCTAGGTGACAAAAACGCAAAGGTATCTATCGTGGAGTTTGGAGATTATAAATGTCCCTCCTGCAAAGCCTGGGGAGAGAATATAATGCCACAACTCTCGAAGGACTTTATCGAAACAGGAAAAGCATCATTCTCCTATATTAATGTTCTTTTTCATGGTGATGAGTCAAAAACAGGCGCACTTGCTGCAGAAGCAATACTACTGCAGGATCCTGACGCATATTGGACATTTCATCATGAAGTATTTAATGCACAACCTGAAACAGAGCAGCATGATAACGCATGGCTAACCCCAGAAAAGGCGCTGGAGCTTGCTAAAGAATATACACCTAATATCGATCTAGCGAAGCTTAAAGAAGATATGGGAAGTAAGCAGATCGAAGACCAAGTTGCTTTAGATGAGGAATTAGTCCGTGAATATAATGTACAACAAACACCCACGATTATGATCAATAATGTTATGGTAACGAACCCGTTTGATTATGAGGAGATATCATCCTTAATCAATGCGCAACTGAAGGAGTAGATGGGAGGGGATCGAGTAGTGGTACGTGACAAAACAATATATTTAGCTTGGGTTGTAGCACTTACAGCAACGCTTGGAAGCCTCTATTTTAGCGAGATAAGGGGGTTTATTCCTTGCGAATTGTGCTGGTATCAGAGAATACTAATGTATCCACTCAGTATCATTCTTGGAATTGCGGCCTTTTACAGTGAGACAAGCATAAAAAAATATGTGCTTCCATTTTCGATTTTTGGAGCATGCGTTTCATTATTTCATTATTTGGAGCAGAAGGTCCCTGGATTTGCAGCAATCAAGCCATGCACGAACGGGGTGCCGTGTAATGTACAATACATTAATTGGTTTGGTTTTATAACGATTCCTTTTCTCGCATTAGTAGCATTTATTTTAATTACAATCTTAATGGTACTCACAAGATCTGAGGCTGGCGTGAGCCCAAGACCAGGCAACTAATTGCTAAAAAACACCAAAACGACTACTAGAATCAGTACTAGTGAAATAATCGTTGTCAGCGTTGCACCAAGTAACCAGGACACCTTGTTCTTCACAAAAAGGGATAACAGTAAGTGAATGATAAACGGACTGATATAATGTGCTATTAAATGAACGGTACTGTTGAAATCAATAAAATAGATATCCGTCAGGAAAACGATACTAATCATAGTAAACAGTAACAGTGAGCTTAAAATCATAATCCTAGGCTTGAGAATTGAAAGAAAAGTATCATTGTTCAACATGTATCGCCTTCCTTATTTAAATATAGGATGTTTAATCGAAATTTCATCATTAATTATGAATCAATATTATCGGTTACTAACGATATGGGATTGAGGTGAAAGGGTTTGTTCGATGCGATTAGTCCAATTGCATTTCGATTAGGGCCAATCCAATTATACTGGTACGGAATTATCTTAAGCGTAGCAGCTCTCATTGGTCTAATCGTTGTTATTCAAGAAGGCAAGCGGTATCAGATCCATCCAGGGTTCTTTTTGGACATGGTGCTAGTTGGCGTGCCGTCGGCTATCGTCGGGGCTAGAGCTTACTATGTCATATTCAAGTGGGAAGATTACCGCGATAACTTTTGGGACGTTTTCAAAATATGGAACGGTGGAATCGCCATTTACGGAGCTTTAATCGGAGCGATCGTTGCTATGATTTTTTTCTTTCATATACGTGGCTATAATTTTTGGCGTATTGCAGATCTATGTGCTCCGGGTTTGATTATAGGACAATTGATCGGGCGTTGGGGAAATTATATAAATCAAGAAGCTCATGGAGGGCCAGTATCTGAGGATTTTCTCAGGACAACACTACACTTGCCTAACTTTATTGTCGATCAAATGAATATCGAGGGTGTCTATTATCATCCGACCTTTCTGTATGAGTCCATTTGGAATTTGGTTGGTTTGTTGTTGCTCTTATGGTTGAGACGCCAGCCTTTTCTACGTTCAGGAGAATTATTTTTGACTTATTTCACTTGGTATTCCATCGGACGGTTTTTTATCGAAGGACTGCGTACCGACAGTTTAGCCTGGTTTGCCTCTAACTGGCTTGCAAATTTGATGAAATTACTTTGGTCACCGATGGGGCTTATGTTCCAGGAAGGCGAAATGAGTTATGGTACAGTTCGTGTCTCGCAGTTATTGAGTGTCTTTATTATCCTAATTGCCATTTGCCTCATTGCATACCGAAGGTTTAGAAACCATCATGAGCGATATGAAGACCCAATCGCCAGTAATAGATCTTAATTAATTTAATATAAGAGGCAGTCGAACTTGGTTCGACTGCTATTTATTTCGAACCTCAGCAAAAGTATTACAATATTGTTTTATTTGTTTCTGCGTTCAATACGAATTCTTTTCGATTAATGTTCTGATATAAGTCCAATAGGTACGGGGATTTAAACAAATATTAACATTAATTTAAGGAGGAAAAGAATTCTAAAGATAAGATTGACAATCGCGAAAAAATAGACTACATTATGTAGGGTTACAAAAATTTCATAAATTATGCCGAATTTCGTTTTTGAAAACGGGGGAACCATTTTTGGGTGAATTATTCTTGTAGTAATGGGAGTATAGGGATCCTTCTACCGAACCCTCAGCTAACTCCGTAGGCATCGAAGGGAGAAAAAATCTTGAAGAAAATGTTACTGTCGTTGTTAGGGTCTGCCATTATATTATCTTCGGGAACAGCCAGTGCGTTTGCAGATAATCAACCTAAGTTGACTACTGAAGTAAGTAAAGTCGTTGGAACACCCTATAAATGGGGAGGTACAACTTCAAGTGGTTTCGATTGTTCCGGCTTTATTCTGTACATTTTTGATAAATTCAACTTAGATTTGCCACGTACATCGAGTGCTCAGGCCAAAGTGGGGACTCCAGTCTCAAAAGATAATCTGAGACCGGGTGACTTAGTTTTTTTTAATACGAGTGGCAGGGGAATTTCTCATGCTGGAATCTATATTGGCAATGGTCAATTTGCACATTCGTCCAGTAGTAAGGGTGTAAGGATAAGTAAACTGTCAGAATCCTATTATAAACAACGATATGTAACTGCAAGAAGAACCATTAGTCAAAAAAGTTACACGATGATGGTCGGAAGTTACAATTGAAATCATAAAACAAGCCCTTCAATTTATGAAGGGCTTGTTTTATGATTTCAATTCAATGTTACCCTTATGGGGCTTGCAATCGTGTTTCCTTCTTAGACATACGTTGGTGCTTATTACTTCAATGTACAAAACACCAATGACTTGATGCCTATTTAGAAGATGTGCATTTCTGCCGATACTCAATGTTGGGATATTCATTATTGATGAATAAATGCTCATATGATACTTTAAATAAAAATATTAAAAGGAGGGATGATATTTATATGTTAGATGTTATAGTCATCGGTGGAGGTCAGGCCGGGCTTGCGGCTGCTTACTATCTCAAACAAAAATCTGTGGATTTTCTCATCCTTGATGGTCACAAGGAGGTTGGTGACTCTTGGAGAGATCGCTATGATTCTCTTCATCTGTTTACGCCAAGAATGTATAATAGTCTACCAGGTGTTCCCTTTCAAGGTGATCCTCAGGGTTTACCACATAAAAATGAGGTTGCAGATTATTTGAAAGATTATGCGAATCGTTTAGAGCTTCCTATTCAAAGTAATACACAAGTTACATCATTAACCATGAACAATGGAATCTTTGAAGTCTCCACATCGGAGGGTACATTTAGATCAAAAAAAGTTATAGTAGCCACCGGTCCTTTTCAGAAGCCACTAGTACCTTCTTTTCATGACAAGCTTGGTGATGCAGTTATACAATTACATTCTTCTGAATATCGAAATAAGAACCAACTTAAAGAAGGGGTTGTTTGTGTTGTAGGTGCAGGAAACTCCGGGGCCCAAATTTCCAGTGAATTGGCAGATGATTTTGAAGTGCATTTGTCCGCAAGCAGTGAGATCCAATATAAACCGTTACATATTTTCGGCAAGAGTATTTTTTGGTATTTTGACAAGGTGGGCTTTCTAACAGCAAACCGCAAAAGTATGTTAGGTAAATGGTTACACGCAATGCCAGAACAGATCTATGGAAAGGAGTTGAAGCTGCTCATTCAACAAGGAAGGATAAAACTCCATGCAAGGACGGAAAAGATAGTGGATCAAAAGTTATATTTTCAGAACGAAGGAACTCCTATACATATCGACAACATTATCTGGGCTACAGGTTTTAAACGTGATGATCACTGGATAGACATAAAAGCGGCATTTAAAGATGGGCATATCGATCATATGGAAGGTGTATCCGTTGTAAAAGGACTCTACTTTGTTGGATTACCGTGGCAAACATCAAGAGGGTCAGCACTGCTTGGATGGGTGAAATATGATGCTAAGCGTATTGTTGATCATCTGCTGAGAGAATAAAAATAGGGTAGGAGTAGTAGTTCGGGACACTTTTCTTCTGACAAAATTCGGTTTGTTAATCGTAATCCTTTCGTTTTTTGTGCCTTTGCTATAAAATAAGTGGTAATGGTAAATAGGATGGTGATTACGAAAATGGAGCAGAAGGATCCCTTGATTGAAGATTGTGACACATCATGCTTTGGGTCTGAGGCTGATTTAAAACAAGTTAGGGCCGGAATGATTGATGAGCATGCAGCTGTTCAAGTGGCAGACTGGTTTAAAGCCTTCAGTGATCCTACTCGGGTTAAATTGATCAATGCTTTATTGCAGAAAGAATTATGTGTCCATGATCTTTCTGTATTACTCGAGATGGGACAGTCAGCGATCTCGCATCAACTGCGATACCTTCGTAATATGAGGATCGTAAAACGTCGTAAAGTGGGCAAGACGGTGTTTTATTCATTGGATGATACACACATCGAGCAAATTTTTACACAAACCCTACAACATACAATGCATGGAGAATAACATAAAAGCACCCGCAGTCAGCTGCTGGTGCTGTTTTTGTTGTGTTTAGAAGTCTTCACCTAATGTAGCGGAGAATGTACGAAATAATTGACAACTAACTTTTCATTTGAATATAATGAGTTTAAATAACATATGAATAATTGTTCATGTGTGTACGGCAAGGTTGGTGGAAAGGAGAACATACGATGGAAGCACAACAACAAAGGGTTAAAAAAGAGTTGATATTAGAAGGACTGGATTGTGCTAACTGTGCAATGAAAATCGAAAATGGTGTTAAGAAAATTGAAGGTGTAAGTTCCTGTTCCGTTAATTTTGTAACGAAGACACTAACGATGGAAACTGCAAACGGACAGGTTGAAAACATTGTATCGAAAGCCAAGGAGAAAGTGAAAACACTAGAGCCTCATATCCGAGTGATTGAAAAGAACAAATCTGCAGCAGGGGCATTACATTCAGAGGACAGTCACGGTCATGGAGATGATCACGGACATTCTCATGAACATGGAAATGAAAATACGAAACGGATGTTAATTCGTTTATTGTTTGGTACCGCTATTGCAGCGGTTGGCTTATTTTCTTCTTTTTCCGGTTATTTAGAATTTGCACTGTTTGCAGTAGCTTACATTGTTATAGGTGGAGATATTGTCTTTCGGGCAGCTAGAAATATTGTTCGCGGCCAGGTTTTTGATGAAAACTTCCTTATGACGATAGCAACACTTGGTGCTTTCGCCATTCAGGAATACCCTGAAGGTGTCGCCGTGATGTTGTTCTATCAGGTTGGGGAGATGTTCCAAGGGATCGCTGTAAATCGTTCTAGAAAGTCCATCAGTGCTCTTTTAGATATTCGCCCTGACTATGCAAACCTTAAAATGGGTAACGATACAAAACGTGTATCTCCGGAAGAAGTTAAGATCGGTGACTTTATTGTCGTAAAGCCAGGCGAAAGGGTACCTTTGGATGGTAAGGTCATTGAAGGGAATTCAGCAGTAGATACCTCTGCATTAACTGGGGAATCTATTCCAAGAGAAGTGGAACCAGGTCAAGATGTCCTAAGTGGATTTATTAATAAGAATGGCGTATTAACGGTAGAGGTAGCCAAGGAATTTGGTGAATCTACAGTTTCAAAAATTCTGGATCTAGTGCAAAATGCCAGCAGTAAAAAAGCACCAACAGAAAATTTCATAACAAAGTTTGCCCGCTATTATACGCCAGTGGTGGTCATTATTGCGGTATTGCTCGCTGTGTTACCTCCCCTTATTATAAGTGGAGCCACATTCTCTGATTGGATTTATCGTGCCTTAGTATTCTTAGTTATTTCATGTCCATGCGCTTTAGTTGTTTCGATTCCGCTCGGATTTTTTGGTGGTATTGGAGCTGCTTCAAAAAATGGGGTATTGATTAAAGGAAGTAATTATCTTGAAGCGCTTAATGATGTCAAATATGTTGTGTTTGATAAGACGGGAACCCTTACAAAGGGAGCATTTACGGTAACCAATATCCATCCAATGGGCGAGATTTCTAAAGACGAGTTGCTTAAATATGCAGCGTATGCCGAAATGCACTCTACCCACCCGATTGCAGATTCGATAAGAGCAGCATACGGGCAGGAAACAAGTGAAGAAGAATTGGAAGGATACAACGAGATATCTGGTCATGGCATTCAAGTAAAGGTTAATGGAAAAGAGGTCTTGGCCGGTAATGCGAAATTAATGAAGAGAGAACAAATTCCATTTAATCAACCTGAAGATTTAGGCACTATCGTACACATTAGTATTGATCGAGAATATGCTGGGTATATTGTCATTTCCGATGAGGTGAAAGAGGATTCTGCAGAAGCTATTCGCTCTTTGAAGGAACTCGGAATTAAAAAGATAGTTATGTTAACAGGTGACTCTAAAGCTGTAGGGGAGGCTGTGGGACGCAAACTCGGATTAGATCAGGTACATGCTGAGCTCCTTCCGCAGCATAAAGTAGAAGAAATTGAAAAGCTGGATCAACAGAAAACATCAAAAGAGAAAATCATATTCGTTGGAGATGGTATTAACGATACACCGGTATTAGCTAGAGCTGATGTGGGAATTGCAATGGGTGGACTTGGTTCAGATGCAGCCATTGAGGCTGCTGACATCGTGATTATGACAGACGAACCATCCAAGATTTCATCAGCAATTCGTATTGCGAAGAGAACCCGAAGAATTGTTTGGCAAAATATTATCTTCGCACTTGGAGTTAAAGCCATTTTCTTGTTACTTGGAGCCTTCGGCATTGCAACGATGTGGGAAGCCGTTTTCTCCGACGTTGGGGTAACACTCCTCGCTGTATTAAACGCAGTTCGTGTCATGAAGAGTTAAAATTAAAGAGCCGTAATTGGCTCTTTTTTTTATTTCATAACCATAGTACCTTCTTTAGCAGTCCCATAACACCAAAACCTCTAAAGAACCACATGGATTCGACGCTATCTCCCGGCATTAGGCTATAAACTATTTAACATTACAGAACAAGGTTATGAAAATTCTGAGGCTGTTTTGTGTTGAAAAGGTGAATAAAGCGTGAAAGAGTTATGACAATCCGCCTAAAAGACTACAATGCGTAGTCTTATTTATATACAATGGTTTAAGCACGTATAAGTCGACAGCGAGGAGTGAAGGAAAGATAACTATTGAGTGCGATCCGATAACCTAAAACGTATGGCATGAATTTTTGAGAAAGGGGTACTTCATGAAAATAAAATGGGCAATGTTATCATTGGTTTTTATTTTTGCTACTGTTCTGACCGGTTGTGAGCCACTTAAGGTTTTAGATCCAAAGGGACCGCAAGCTCGTACAACAGCTGATGTCATTATGATATCCATTTGGACCATGGCGATTGTTGTTGTGGTTGTGATTGCACTTTATGTTTTGATTATTAGAAAGTATCGAGCCTCCAAGCAAAGTGATGAGTATGAACCTCCTCATATTGAAGGAAGTCTCAAACTCGAAATACTCTGGACATCGATCCCCATATTAATCGTAGCCTTCCTTTCGTTTGTAACGGTGAAATCCACTTATGAAGTGGAGGCTATCCCTAAAGGTTATACGGAGGAGCCTTTAGTCATATACGCATCTTCTTCCAACTGGAAATGGCATTTTAGTTATCCTGAAGAAGATATCGAAACCTTAAATTACTTATTTATCCCGACTGACAGACCGATTCAATTCAAACTGTATTCTTACGGACCCATATCGAGTTTTTGGATTCCCCAGCTCGGTGGACAGAAATATGCCATGGCTGATATGGTAAACACTTTAAACCTTGCAGCTGATGTGCCAGGCGAATACACCGGCCGTAACGCTAACTTCTCTGGTGAAGGTTTTGCTCAACAAACATTTAGCGTAAAAGCACTATCTCCAGAAGAATATGATGAATGGGTCAATGAAGTTAAAGCGACAGCTAACCCCCTCACTGAAGAGAAGTTTAAAGAACTGCTCGAACCAGGGCATCTTGGACAGTCAACATTTACAGGAACACACTTAGGCTTTTCACCACCTCCAGCAGGTCACCATCCTTCAACCAAAGAAACGGATGCTGAAGGTGATTCTCCAACTGAAGAAAAAGGCGAAGAAAATCCTGATGAAAACAATATGAGCAACATGAACCATTGAGTTCAGCAGAAAGGAGACAGGAGCATGGATTTTTTCGATCGATTTGCCGTCCCCAACCCGGGACCGACGATTTATGCCTCAATGGTTGCTATAGCTCTTACCGTTTTCGCAATAATCTTTGGCTTAACCTACTATAAAAAATGGGGTTACATATGGCGTGAGTGGCTAACAACGGTTGACCATAAACGTATTGGTATCATGTATCTCATATCTGCTCTGCTGATGTTATTCAGAGGCGGCGCAGACGCGATTATGATGCGTGCACAAACGGCCGTACCTGATAATAATCTTCTTGGAGCCCAAGAGTATAATGAAATATTTACAACCCATGGGGTTGTCATGATTATTTTTATGGCGATGGCATTCATTATGGCTTTAATGAATTTTGTGGTGCCGCTTCAGATTGGCGCTCGTGATGTTGCATTTCCGAGGCTAAATGCCTTAAGTTATTGGTTATATTTTTCCGGTGCTATGCTATTTAACATTTCTTTTGTAATCGGTGGATCTCCTGATGCTGGTTGGTCATCTTACTTCCCTCTTGCCGGGAACGAGTTTAGCCAGTCCGTAGGAACGAATTACTATATGTTCGCTCTTCAAATTTCGGGCATTGGTACTTTAATAACGGGTATCAATTTTATCACGACGATATTAAAAATGAGAGCACCAGGCATGACCTTGATGAAGATGCCTATGTTCACATGGTCTGCGCTGATTACCAACCTTATTATTGTGTTTGCGTTTCCTGTCCTAACCATTGCGCTCATCATGGGGACAATGGATCGACTTTTTGCCACAAACTTCTTTACAACGGCAGATGGCGGTATGGACATGCTTTGGGCTAATTTGTTCTGGGTTTGGGGACATCCAGAAGTATACATTTTAATCCTGCCGGCATTCGGTATTTATAGTGAGATTATTTCTACCTTTGCTCGACGTAATCTCTATGGCTACAAATCCATGGTAATATCCATGGTTGCCATCTCTGCACTGTCATTCTTAGTCTGGGTACATCATTTCTTTACAATGGGTCAGGGAGCGCTCGTGAACAGTATCTTCTCGATTACGACCATGGCTATAGCCGTACCGACGGGGATCAAGATATTTAACTGGCTATTCACCCTTCGAAAAGGAAAAATTGTTTTTACGGTTCCCATGCTGTATTCCTTAGGGTTTATCCCCATTTTCACCATTGGTGGAGTAACCGGCGTCATGCTGGGAATGGCCAGTGCGGATTATCAGTACCATAACACCATGTTCTTAGTGGCCCACTTCCATCTGGTTATTATTCCAGGAGTCGTTTTTGCGATGCTTGCGGGTCTTACTTACTGGTGGCCAAAAATGTTCGGCTTTATGCTAAATGAGAGAATTGGGAAATGGGCATTCTGGTTTATTGCGGTAGGTGTTTGTGTAACCTTCTTCCCTATGTTTATCTCTGGCTTGGACGGACAGGCAAGACGAATGTACACATATTCAGAGTCTACCGGATTTGGTCTGTGGAATATGATTTCATTTATTGGAGCAATTGGGCTTTTAATCGGATTTGTACTTATCGTGTATAACATCTATTACAGCACTCGCTTTGCATCAAGAGATATTCCGGCTGATCCTTGGGACGCTCGATCATTAGAGTGGGCGACACACAGTCCAGTACCTGAATACAACTTTGCTGTAATTCCAACGGTAAATTCAACTGAAGCGTTCTGGGATTATAAGAAGAAAGGATTCAAACTTTTCAAAAATAAAATAGATCAAATTCATATGCCGAATAATAGCGGATTACCATTCATCATGGCGATTATTTTCTTCGTATGGGGATTTGCACTAGTCTTCGCGATGTGGGGCGTCGCCATTGCAGCTACAATCGGAATTTTTGCTTGTTTGGCTTATCGCTCATTTGAACAAGATGATGGACATTACATCCCCGTTAAAAAAATTATTGATACTGAAAAAAGATTGGGGGAGGTTAGAGAATGAAAACAGATCCATCGCTCCCACTAGAATACGGAACGGAACAAAACCGGCTTAATATTTTTGGGTTTTGGATTTTCCTTGGGGCTGAAATCTCACTCTTCGGAACGCTGTTTGCTTCTTATTTTACACTAGTTAATCGAACAGGCAGCGGCCCGACAGGTGCTGAATTATTTGAAATCGCCCCCGTATTAATTGAAACGATTTTGCTGTTGGCAAGCAGTTTTACAATCGGATTAGGCATACATGCTATGCGCTTAGGAAGACCAAAAGCCATGATCACATTTTTTCTGATTACGTTGCTTCTCGGATTAGGCTTTCTAGGTGTCGAAATATATGATTTCTTTGTGTACGTTCATGAGGGGGCTTCTCTCCAGACTAGCGGTTTTACTGCGATTCTATTCACTACCTTAGGTATTCATGGGGCGCATGTTGCGATAGGTTTAGCCTGGGGATTGTTCATTATCCTTCAAATCAAAAAGCATGGATTAACACCGGCAACCACGAATAAAGCTTTCATTTTCTCGCTGTATTGGCATTTCCTTGACGTTGTTTGGATTTTCATCTTTAGCTTCGTCTTCCTGAAAGGAATGATGTGAACATGAAAGAGTTATTTCCGAGAAAACAAGTGATAGGTTTTGTATTTTCACTTGTCTTGATCGCTGCTGCTCTTACGGTATACTTCTTGGATATGTCCTTCGCCGTCGGAGCTACTATTCTTCTTGTTACAGCGTTCATTCAGGCAGCTATACAATTGGTTGTGTTTATGCATGCTGGTGAAACGGAAGATAAGAAATCAATATATACAAGTCTGTATTATGGGATTTTCATTGCCTTAGTCACGGTATTCGGTACACTTCTGACATTAATCTGGGGTTATTACTAATTAAATCAATGTACAATTTTCTATAGATGTCGGACTGCAGGCGGCTATTACTTGATTGTGTTCAATCAGTAGTCGCTGATTCCAATTCGAATATATCTATAAGTAAGTCAGCAGCTCTCCCTGAATGCTTATTGGTGGCGTATTCTTCATTCATACGAGTTTAATTGTTTTAACAGGGGGCTATATATGAACATTCACATTTATCCACCTCGTAATCAAGGGTTTATGGAATGGGGGGTAAAATTAAACGGTCATATACCCGTCAGTTGTGGCAAAACACCGGACGAAAAGGAAGTGGGGCCTCTGTTTTACTGGAATTGGTTTCGAGTAAGTGATTATTTTAGTTCCCCTATACAATATCATCACCGGTTCGAAATTCTGACTTACATGCTTCAGGGAACAATGGAACATGATGACGTGAAAGGGAAGGTCTATAGAGTTAGTCGAGGGGGAGTCCACGTACTGCAGACTGCAACGGGGTTATGTCATCAAGAGCGTTTCTTAGGTCCGCGAGCACATGGATTTCAAATATGGTTTGATCCGAAACGCTCTCAAAGTGTTAGGGATCTTCCACGCCATCGTGGGTATCAGTCTAGTGCTTTTTCTGTGAAACAAAAGGGAGGTGTGAGAGTTCGTCAGATCATTGGTGACAATTCCCCAATTGTTCTAAAAACAGATGTTTCCATGATAGATTTGGAACTTGAGCACAGGGTATCAATGTCATTAACCCTTGCACCGTTTCGAGTCATGACCATGTTTATCGTTGAAGGCCAAGGGAATCTAAATGATGGTTTAGGCTACTTTCAAAAAGGGGACTTTGTGGCGGTTTATTACACGGAAAGTGACGCAGAAGATGTACATCTTCAAACTTCTCACAATGGTTACCTTCGAGCCGTTATTGTTGACGTAAGGCAGTATGATTTTGTTTAAGCGCATATTCAGGTCTGGGTAAAGCTATTCGTCGATTTCAGTTCCGAGACCGATTAAGATATTTTTTTATTCCTATAAAAAGGATCCTCATCCAGTTGAATGCGTGTTATTGGCATATCCCCAAAGATGATTTAAAGTATAGTAGTCGGTTTAAATCATCATACTATGATATTAATCAACTTGGAAAAGGTGGATTATCATGCGAATAAAAAAGATTAACATGGATGAGGAAGGTCTTAATCGTTTTTTTGGCTCGTTAGAAGCCAAAATTATGGATATCATATGGGCAAAAGGTAGAGTCACAATAAAAGAAGTTCACGAGATGATTGATGATGAGACCCCTATATCGAAAAACGCTGTAATGACGGTCATGACAAGACTGGTGGAAAAGGAATATCTCATTAGAGAATCAACGGGGAAAGGGCGATCCAAGGTGTCGCATTTTTATTCCCCACAAACGAAAGAGGAGTTTATCACTGAGCAGACACGAGCTGTTACAGACAGTCTCTTTGCGGACTTTGGTACATTTTTGGTCAAAAATCTAATAGATAATCTAGACAGTGCTGACCCTGATTTAATCAAACAATTAGAGCTTAAGTTGAAGGAAATGAGACGAGATGAATAAACCAAATGATTTTAGTCATAATCCGAAAATATCCTTAACCATTGCTTTACTAATCTGTGCAACTGTCTTGCTTCAGATGGGTTACAATGTCCTTCACCAAATTAAAGACGTGCCTTCTGATTCCGATATCACCCCATTGATGATGTCTACCATTCGAGATGCATTGTTTAATCATGAGATTTTTATAAATGCTTTTATTGCGTATTCACTCATCATTCTTAGTTATCAAACCATAAAACAATTTTTTCTATATCGAAGTTGGGGGAAATTCGTTAGTTCTAACGAATTGCCTGATTTGTCTATTTACTATACTGAAAAAAACGTAGATTTGAATTGTAGGATCAAAGTAGTCTCAGATTCAAGAAAGATTGCAGTGACGTCAGGATTCTTTAAGCCCTTCATCGTGCTATCTACCGGTCTTATCAACCATTTCAATGAAGAGAAACTAAATGCAATTATTTTACATGAATCGTTTCACTGTTTAAAGCGGCATCCTCTTCATAATGTAATGTTATGTATCAGTTCGAAGAGCCTGATTTATGTCCCGATCGTAAAAGAGCTGGTCCAATACTATCAAATATGGATGGAACTGAATGCAGACCGATTTGCAATTGCAAAGATGGGGAGTGAGTCGCCTTTAGGCCATGTACTCCTTGATTTAATCAAGAATCAAACCGTAAAAACTCCAGGTTATGGTTTGCACTTCTCGCATACCGCGATCAATTATCGAATTCAGCAGCTGATGGACCCAGAGCGTCAATTACAAGTGATGGTATTTAGAAAGAAAGCTTTGTATGCTTCCCTGATTGTGCCGGTATTAATGGGAATTATTATCATCATGGAATGTATTTAATTCGTTCCTATGAAGTGCGCAACAATCTAACAGAGTGAATTTCTGCATAAGAAATTCACTCTGTCTTAAATTTGTCAGAATTAGAGTTTTAACATTATTGAATGAACATATATTCATGTGTTAGTCTGATAGCAATGTTAATTAAAAATTGAAAGGGTTGCTTTATTATGATAAAGAAAATAGGTCAGCAAATAATAATAGGTATGCTTTTTGCGCTTGTTTTTGCCTTCCCAACTACGATATTTGCACATACTCAATTGGAAATGTCATCACCCAAAGAAGGGGAAACCGTGACGACGGAACTTAAGGATGTATCCCTGCAATTTAACACGAATATTGAAAAACTTAGCTCTTTTAAAATCATTCATCAATCGAAACAGGAAGTGCCTCTTGATCAAACTACGATTGAGGGGAATACGATGACAAGGCATATTATGGATGGGACGGCTCTTGAAAATGGTACATATACCGTTGAATGGAGAATTGTTGGGAAAGACGGTCACCCTATAGAAGGAAAATATGACTTTACTGTCGATATATCAGCAAAGGAGCCGGTTACAGAAACCAATGCGAAGGCACCGGAAATAACAGATCAAGAGGCAGTTTCTGAGCCGAAGGAAACTCCTGAGGTGACTTCCGAGACTGCAAGCGGTAATCAAGCGAATACGGAGTCGGACATAAATCAAACGGGAAAAAATAATATTTGGATTTATTTTGTGGTTGGTATTGTGATCATCCTGATTATAGCTGGAGTAGGAAGAGGAATGACTCGGAGGAAAAAATGAATTGGTATTGGATAGGGGAACCCATACTTTATAGTTGCTTAGCTATCTTATTCGGGGGCATTATCGTCCCACGCATTCATACACAAGTCAAATTCCCTGCCAAATTATTAATTATAGCCGCAGTAGGAGTCGCAATCTTTTCGTTTCTACCGGTTCTCAGAATTGTTCTCTTTTTCTCAGATGATGCAGGCTTTGCACTTATATTTAAGAATGTCATGCTGTTTTTCTCAGAAGGGAAAGCATATATTTGGACAGTGATTTTCACCGGATTATTTATCAGTACCGTGTTGGTGAACAAAGGAGTTGATAGTAAAGGAACCAATAAAATAGCTCTTACGGGGTTATTCTTGGTAGCGATCGGTATTATCGGGACTCTATCGTGGTCAAGCCATGCATCCTCCAATTTTGGAATCATAGGTTTTTGGACGCAATTTCTACATTTGTTTTCTGTAAGCGTTTGGGCAGGCATTCTGGTTGTTGCCGGCTTGTATATACCCAATAAAGCAGATGAGTGGAAGGCGTTTTTAAGATGGTATCATCCGCTTGCAATTATCGCTATGATTATCATCCTTGTATCCGGATTACTTTTAAATATGAGAACAGATCCTGATTATGTGAACTCTTGGATCACTTCATATGGTCAATCCTTATTGTTAAAACATCTTTTCGTGATTCCGCTTTTGGTCATTGCTTTCTTGAACGGTTTCTTAGTAAAAAGGAACCTAAACCATACGGATTTCAATCCTAAAAAGTGGATGCTGGTCGAGGGAATCATTATTCTACTGATCTATACCGTTACAGGCTATATGAATCAGCAGCCAGCCCCTCATGATTTAAATCCTCAATTGATGGAATCATCAGCATCTAAGTTATATATGTGGTTGATCCAAGGAGAAGGAGTGCGGGTTCCAGTTGAAATTACATGGAGTCCGATATCTGTGTTCCTCTTTATAGTGGCACTTTGTAGTATTGTTTCAATGTACCTGTTGTTTAAGAAAAATAAGAATGCTTACGCAGCTCTGATTTGTGCAGTTATATTTACATTTGTTTCATTTGTAGGGTTTATGACCTTAGTATCCTGAGTTAAGACTTATATTGTTAGTTAAATGAAATTACTTATCCCAAAAGAGCCTGATCATTTTACGATTAGGCTCTTTTTCTGTTGTCTGTTAAAAAAGGTAAGTATTTAAACAAGAATATTAACGAAAATGTGTAAGAGGTGAAGGTTGAAAACTAAATGGCGTAATTTGGTTTAGTTTAGGGAACCCTTTATTTCGAGCGATAAATCGTGTAGATACACTATGAGCATGAGGGAGTTGAAATCAATGGGACAAAAAAGCGTTTCACTTCAACAATCGAATCATGATGGCCACTCCCAAGAGGGGGGGCATTCACATAGTCATGGTAAAAACGTGAATAAACAAGCCTTAAAACTTTCTTTTATTCTCATTACAGCATATATGATTGTTGAAGCCATTGGCGGTTTTWTGACTAACAGCCTTGCTTTAATTTCTGATGCAGGTCACATGCTAAGCGATGCTGCTGCCCTTGGATTAAGTTATTTTGCTATGATATTTGGGGAGCGAAGAGCCAGCAAATATAAAACCTTCGGATACAAAAGGTTCGAGGTTTTAGCTGCATTTATTAATGGTATTACTTTGATCGTAATTTCGTTATACATATTCTGGGAAGCTTATAAACGATTTTCTGAGCCACCCGAAGTTATGAGTTCGGGTATGATCATTATCGCTTCCATTGGCTTGATTGTTAACTTAGCTGCGGCCTATATTCTGATGAAAGGTGACAGGTCCGAAAATCTTAACATAAGGAGTGCTTTTCTTCACGTAATTGGTGATCTACTTGGTTCCATTGGAGCCATTATTGCTGCTTTACTGATTATGTTTTTCGGCTGGAACTTAGCAGATCCGATTGCCAGCGTATTGGTGTCCATTCTTATCATCGTGAGTGCTTTCAGGGTGACTCGAGATTCAATCCACATTCTCATGGAAGGGGCACCATCCAATATTAAAGTCAACGAAGTTCAAGATATGCTTAGTTCCATTCAACATGTGATCGAAGTACATGATCTGCATGTCTGGACTATTTCATCGGACTTCCCTTCACTTAGCTGTCATATCGTCGTGAATGATATACAAAATAGTGCCGTGGTCCTTAAAAAGGCTGAACGCATTCTAGAGGAACAATTTAAAATTAAACATACTACGATTCAAGTTGATGGTCCGGAAACACAGTGTGATATTGAGGAGCATTGAGGACAACGCGAGAATAAATCAAACAAAAAAACAGTGAAGAAGTAAGCATTGCTTTACTTTCACTGTTTTTTGTTGTCTCCCATATGATCATAAGAAGGCGACAGGGTCGTGGCCGAAGTACTACAATAGTTTAAAGCTGTTGTCGCCGGCTAAATATTCATCCCTACCCGAACTTCATATCGTCTCTATGTGACCGATACCCTAATCGAGATGAGGTTGTTCAGTACCTAAAAAACTTCGCGTCTCACTTTCAATTACCAATTGCCTTTCATCAACGTGTTGAGCAAGTTTCTAAAGAATCAGGTGTTTTTCAAGTGCGTACGACTACGGGAGAAACCTATACTGCAAGCAACGTGATTTGCGCTACCGGTTCTTTTAACAAGTAATATATCCCGTCAATACAGGGTCAGGAAGATACAAAGGTACTATCGTACATTCCGCGGTTTATAAGAAACCGGATCCCTTTAGGGATCAATCGGTTATCGTTGTTGGCAGGGGAAATTCTGCCGTACAAATCGCAATGGAGTTAGCAGATATAGCCAATACCATGTTAGCTGTTCGTGAGCCGGTCTCGCTTGTTCCGCAGCGTTTTTTAGGAAAAGATATTCACTTTTGGTTTATCATCACCGGTATCGATTCACACTGGCCGATAGGGAAGTCATTAGCCAACGCTTCTTCCGTTATGGACTTGGATGGGTACAAACAAAGATTGAAGGATGGCAACCCCAAGCAAAAGATCATGTTTACTTCGTTTTATGAAGATGGGGTGATCTGGCCAGATGGTTCAAAAGAGAAGGTGGATAGCGTAATCTTTGCAACTGGGTTTCGTTCCAATCTTTCCTTTATTAAGGATCTAGGAGGACTTGATGCTAAGGGAGATCCATTACAAGACCGAGGCATAAGTGCGGTTGTACCTGGTCTATATTTTGTGGGGCTGTCCGGGCAGCGAACCTTTGCTTCGGCGACCCTGCGTGGTGTTGGTCCTGATGCAAAGTATATCGTGAAACATATTCAGAAAAGTGCTAAGTGAGACGGATGGTTTCTTATGCGGAAAAGTTATTTTTGCTTTCGTCAATGTGACTCGTTTAGGTTCCTTCGACGCCACGCTAATGTTATATATATTTGTAATTGCAGACATTCTAATTTTAACTGGTAGGAATAAAAAACAGTGAGTAATCAATGGCTACTCACTGTTTATTGTATTGTTATAATTCCTAATTAACTTGTATAAAAAACTATTTATTATTTAGTTTTACTTCAATAAATGAAATGATTTCATTTTTATCCCTCGAGTCGAATGTCTGAGATACGATCATGGAGCTGCTGGGAAAATGAGGATCACTTTCTGGAGTATTGGTAATCATGACATTATTTTAGAGAAGCTACTTTTTCAGAAGAAAGTCAGCAAACGAATACCAAGAGAAAAGAAATTAACTCAGATAAAGGAAGTATGTAAGAAATAAATTGCAACAGAAATGGATATAAGGTTTGAAAAACGTAGCAAAAGAAGTAGGAGTCTCCACGAGAAAATGGAACGAAAAATTAGGGAATGGGACTCAAGTGAGGCGACCGATGTATCGGGTGCTAGATTAGCATATACATTTATCCCCACCGGTTTCGGATTAGTTATTGAGGTGTGCGATGCGATGTTTGTAAGAGGAAATTGAGCCTGACAGAAGGTAGGGGATAGAGCACTTCAATATTCTTTGTAGAGGAGATACTCGGTTATCAAAAATAATACGTATTAGAAGATCTCTGGCAAACTAATGTCAGAGGTTTTTGTTATAATTAGGAATATCATGTGGAATCAGGTATCAGAGTATTAACAAACAAAAATTATGGGCCAGGGAATATGAAAATGAGACTTAAGAGGGTTAATTAATAATAAGCAATTTCCGTTGTTATGGGCGAACAGAGACAGTAATAACTTTTGAGGATATTACTACTTTATCGGAGCATAGCAGCGGAAAGAGCGCTGCGCTTCAATTATATTGAGGCGAATTTTTCTTTTATTGAAGAAGAGAACAGTAATGGAGAAATTGATTATGCCATACCTACATACTATGAACACTTTGTTGTTGATCAACCAGGCGAGCCTCCCTATTTAAGGATCCGATTGCAGGCTACATGGGAGCAAAGATACCGCAGATGGTATGATCGAAAATAAAATATACTATATGTCAATGTCAGAGGATGGAGAACAACATGATACAAGGGTGCCAACAAGTGACCTCTCTTAAATTAAAATATTTATGTGCCTGCAATTCGAAATCCTTACACATTATTATAGAGGTTAGCGCAGTGGACAATCCCTTTTGGAGATGAAATCTTATGGATCTTATTGCTCACAATGATAGTGTTGCTCTAATGAAGCGTAAACTTCGTGATTTTCAAGATTTATTTGGAGCTGATAATATCCGGATTTATGAAGAATACTATTCCGCATTTTCTCACCGGAATCAGCAATGGTTGTTCTCCGCATTGCATTATGAATTGAATGGGCTGCTTCGCTATCTGTTTACGAAACTTCTAGGGAACCGCCACTATAATGCAGATGAAAGCCGGAAGCTTTTAGCCATAATTCAAATGATCGGATCTCTAAAAATGAATTTGAAAACTACCGAATTTGAATTTGAGTTAGACCCATCCTATGATGAGTTGTTAAAGAAATGCAGAACTTTTTTAAAACCGACCAATGGCAGCCCCATCCCGGATGATCTAGGAGAGATCGAACTAATCGATCATCGGAACATTTTCCATCTTAAACAGTCAGTCTCGGTACCGAACAATCCATCGAGAGCGTATCCGTTAATTTTCGTTGGGGAAGGTTCCTACTCACAAGTCTTTAAATATAGAGATGAAAGCTATGACCTGTGGATCGCTCAGAAACGAGCATTAAATAACTTGACTACTGCAGAACTCGTACGGTTCCGAAACGAATTTGACGACCTGAAGAAATTCGACTCTCCTTTCATTATCAAAGCTTACGAGTACGATAATCAAAACAATTCATACACAATGGAATTTGTCCCTCTAACACTCGATACATACATCTTCAAATGGAATGATCGACTTTCCATAAATGAAAGA
The DNA here is from genome assembly GCF_049893405.1 of Paenibacillus sp. Dod16. Taxonomy (NCBI): domain Bacteria; kingdom Bacillati; phylum Bacillota; class Bacilli; order Caryophanales; family Paenibacillaceae; genus Paenibacillus; species Paenibacillus sp. Dod16. The sequence goes on along the minus strand of NZ_JBNDYG010000030.1, from coordinate 1,440 downwards.
ATTCGACTCATTACACAACTTTTCCGGGCATTTTCATATATCCATCATGAAGGTCTTTGGCATCGGGACATTTCATATACCAACATTCTTGTCAAGCAGCATATTGATGGCAGTGTATTCCTGAAGGTTGCTGATTTTGGCTTGGCGAAACACCCGCATATCCGACTGACACGTCCTGGAACCGAGTTTAAAGGTTCACTGAACGATTCAAATTTGAGAATTATCGGGTTTGAAAACTATGAAGTTCGTCACGAAGTCTTTGCACTTGCTTTCATCATCTGCTATATACTTACTGGAAAAAAAGAGCTCTCGGCTATAAAGGGCGATACCGTATTCGAATTTTTTGAAATCGCAACAAGCCCTGATCTTAATCGTCGCTTTAATTCCGTAAACGAGATGGCTCAAGCCTTTCAACGGTTAATACCTCATATACGGGAATTAAGTTCACGAAAACTCTAAAAGGTTGAAGGTGAAACCGCCAGGGACCTCAATTACGGCCAAGTCGCCCTCGAATCTGTCAAAAAAACTTATAGTTTCACCGGCGCCCGTCGAATGGCGTTCGTCGTTTTTTCTTCGTGAAAGGGTAGTTCCTCATTGCGGCCCCTCAAAAAACGGTTTAAGAAGAAAATCGTTAAATACTGATGTAACGACTATTTTCTTCAGTGTCTCAACGTAATCTTTTTACCGTCGCTGATCGTGTGATCGAGCCTTACAGGTCGGTCCGGTAGACCGTAGCCTTGGCCGCTATGAGGAGGTCTCATTATGTGGGGTACTATTTATATTATCGTACACAATCTTACTTTTCCCTCAATATGGGGGAGAATTGAAGGATTACGAGGAAAGGTCGTAAAAGTGAATTCGATGCTAAACGTCAAAATTGTGAAGGGCGTTTTCACTTTTTATATTGTATGCAGGTTAGCTCTATAGTGACAGATTATAGTTATTGTGGGAAAATAGTCATGGTAACAGGGTCTCTAGCTTTGTGCTCATTAATTTGAGTGGACTCTTCGGGGTAAACCTAGTTAAAAGGCGTCAAAAAGCTTTTGTCTTTGCCTCATCCTGACCTGTTTACAGGTGCCATCCTTTATCCTCTAGAGACCCTGTTACTAATACATTAAGCAGGTGACGTTTTATGAGTAATTCGGATCTTTTATCTGAAAAACTTCAACTTAAGCATTTGAGAGATGTTTATAATTTGAAAATTTCACATAAAGCAAATCCTGGACTAGATAGGATGAATCGAAATGCATTTGAAAAAAATTTAGATGAACATTTGAATGTAATTAATTGAGCATTTTGCATTAATCTGAGTCCTTGATACACAAGGATTTCCACACATAAAAAAGGGACTTCACCCCAACTTGGCGAAGTTTTTCGGTGACCAAACCAAAAACCTCAAGAATGGAGGAAGTCACCTTGTATATTCTCCAAGAAAGTAGT
>NZ_JBNDYG010000029.1:0-140750 GCF_049893405.1 Paenibacillus sp. Dod16 | reverse complement strand
TCGTTTTACAACATGGAACGTTTCCAAAACAAACTGGGCGACCTCTCCCCGATTGAGTTTCGGGAAAAAGTCGCCGCTTAATAAAATCTCTTTTTTTAATGTCTACTTGACGGGGCTATGACCAAGTCATACGCTCTTTTTCTTTAGAAATCCGAAAGCATGGACAACAGAAGCTCGCCTTCCTGATCCCGCAAGAAACGTCCGCTATAAAGCGGTCTGTCTACCGAGAAGAGCATGTCGATCAATGTACCACAAAAAGCCCTGAGCAGCGTGAACTGTTCAGGGCTTTTTCCATGTCGTATTCAACAAACGTTACTTACGCTTGGGACGTAAGAGCGTTCAGTCTTTTCGCCAGACGGGACTTTTTGCGGGCAGCTGCGTTCTTATGGATCAGGCCCTTCGTAACGGCTTTATCAAGCTTCTTGGAAGCAGCTTGGAAAGCAACTTTAGCAGCTTCGATTTCTGTACCGTTCAACGCTACGTCAGCAGTTTTAACAGCTGTGCGAAGCGCGGATTTTTGAGAAATGTTAAGCGCGTGGCGTTTGTCACTTGTCTTTACACGTTTAATCGCGGATTTGATGTTTGGCATTACATTCACCTCCTGTAAGGCATTTCAATAGAGCGAAATGATTCACAACTTAAAATATTTTAGCATGGGGGTGGACAAAAAGCAATACTCATTCGGACTTCTGCATAATCTCTCCCGTACTCTCGCACACTACTAGCAATATGAGGAGGAGTGTGAATTTAGATGGATCTGGATCTGCAAAAATATTCGGTCCGAACGGACCTGGCGGTGGAATCAAGAGAACTGTCGGGAGGAAAAGGCAATGCGCCCATTCCTGGTGTGATGGAGGATGTGGTGCAGGAGGACGGAATCAAGATTACAAGGCTGGACGTGGAGAACGAAGCAGCCTCTACGCAAATCGGCAGAGTGAAGGGCCATTACGTCACGTTGGAGGTGCCCGATCTTCGCAAGGGGGATACGGAGCTTCAAGATCAGGTGTCCGTTGTCTTCGCCCGTGAGTTCGAGGCATTCATGTCCCGGATCGGGATCGGACCCAAGGCAAGCGTGCTCATTGTCGGGCTTGGCAACTGGAATGTGACGCCGGATTCGCTGGGACCGCTTGTGGTGGAGAACGTGATGGTCACCCGTCAGTATTTCGAGCTTATGCCGGATCGGGTAGCGCCGGGTTATCGTCAGGTTAGTGCCGTAGCGCCTGGTGTGCTCGGTCTGACAGGGATTGAATCCAGCGAAACGGTTCAAGGGATCGTGGAACAAATCCGTCCTGACCTGATCATCGCCATTGATGCTCTGGCTTCGCGTTCGCTAGAGCGTGTGAATACGACCATCCAGATTGCGGATATCGGGATCCACCCCGGCTCTGGTGTCGGCAATAAACGCAAGGGATTGACGCAGGAGATTCTTGGAGTTCCCTGCATTGCCATCGGTGTTCCAACCGTCTGCTATGCTTCCACCATCGTTAATAACGCAATTGAGCTCATGAAGTCCCATTTTGGCGAAGGTGCGCCGGAGACGGGCAAAATTATGGGTATGCTTCATGATATACCCGAAGGTGAGCGCCTCGCGCTGGTGAAGGAGGTGCTGGAGCCGCTGGGCCATGACCTTATCGTAACGCCTAAGGAGATTGACGAATTTATAGAGGACATAGCCAATATCGTCGCAACCGGCCTGAACGCAGCGCTGCATGAGGCTGTGGATCCCGGCAATGTAGGTGCGTACACGCACTAACCCGGTATAAAAGCTCCGAATCTATCGGAGCTTTTATATTTTTCATGGATCTAGTTCTATCGATTCTCCCCGGTTCATAGATTTGAAATATAAGAGATTACGAAAGTCGCGGGAACGGCGGAATGATGGCCGGATAGGTCCCGGCGAACCGAGGAGGACATCGTTATGAACAATCGCAAGTTTCGCATCTGGAATATTGCCAAACTAAAACGGAAGGTCATGGAAGGTCTGAGCATGGGTCGAACGCTCATTATATTGATGCTTGGCTCTCTTATATTTTTTATTTTGCTAGGGCTCGGAGGGATGGCGGAACAGCGGATGAATTCCTCGCCCGTGTCGTCCATGAAAGGATTGGCCGCTTCGTTATCCAGCCATTTTTTCATCGATATGATCGGCATGGAGATGCCGCATATGACGGCTTCCAAAGAGACCTCAAGCTTCTCCGGCGAGAAAATGTCGACCTTCGTCTTTGAACTGCTTACGAGCGTGAACCCGAGGGACCCGAAAAGCCTGCTTGCGGGCGAATTGCCCGGCATGAAGGCAAATCAACCGGTGCAGCTGTCACATGGCTCCGGGAACGAGGATGGGGAAGCACCGGCGGATTACCGGCCGGATCCCGCCGAGGAGCAGGCGGAAGGCGACCCTGCTGATGCCGGGGAAGAGCCGCCGCAAGGCGGTCGGGGTATCGGCAATGAAGATAATGGCGAGGATGTCCCGGATCAGGGCACGGAAGACGAGCCTGGCAGTAAGAATGACCCTGGAAGCACCTCCAAGGATGGAAAGTCTACGAATGGAAAGAAAGCCGTACTCATCTATCATTCGCACCCACAGGAAGCATATAACCCGCTGCTAACGCATCCATCCGATAATCCGGGGGCTGTATCCCCAAGCAAGAACGTCATGCTGGTGGGCAGCTTTCTGAGTAAAAGACTTGAGGCCAACGGAATTGGGACCCTGCATGATAAAAGTGACTATCAATCTACCATTGAAGGATACAATTATAACTTTTCTTATAAATACTCGCGCCAGATGGTCATGGAGGCCATGTCCCAGAACGACGGCATCAATTACCTGATCGATATCCATCGGGATTCGCAGCGGTATAACAAAACGACGGCAACCGTAAACGGCGTTAACTACGCCAAGGTTTACTTCATCATCGGTCATGCGAACGAGAACTGGAGACAGAACGAGGCGTTTGCAAGCAAAATCAATGCCAAGCTGGAAAAATCCTATCCTGGGGTGTCTCGAGGCGTGTGGGGCAAATCAGCGGATCAAGGGAACGGGGAATATAATCAATCCCTGTCGCCAAACAGTATTCTGATCGAAATCGGCGGCATCGATAATACGAAGGAAGAATTGCAGCGGACAGCTGAAGCGTTGGCGGACATCATTGCAGATGTGTACTGGCAGGAGCAAGAGGCGGAGAAAGCCAGCGTGAAAAAAGACAACGATCAAACGAAGAAGCAGTCTGTTTCCGCGGGAACCAAGGGCGGAAGCAAAAAAGGAACAGAGGATCAAGCAGCCAAAGCAGGCTAACAGCTCGGCGGTAAGTGCAAGTGCGCCAAGTGTGAACGGGTAAATCGGGGAGGGACTCAGTGATGTCAAGAATGGGAAAACGGTTGGTGGCTCTTATCATATGGACAGGCATCGGCATATTGGTCGGCATGCAGCTTGGCGGGGCAAAAGCACCAGTACCGGTAGACGGTACCGGAGCCGTGCAAACTGTGCAGCAAAACCATGCTCAGGATCCGCAAGGCGGGGCTGCTCAAGGGAATGGATGGGGAGGGACACGCAAGACCCCTCCCGTATCAGAGTCCGCTGTTCTAGAAGAAGATGCTCGTAAGACCTTGCCCGAATATGAGCCGACGCCTAGCGACATCCTGCTTCCCGAGCGTTCGCAACCGCCTGCCGATGTGCTGGCCGATAAGACGGCAGGACTGCTTCAGCAGTTGTCTGACAAAAGCATACGCTGGGTCGTATCGATGTTCGGATCGATCACGGAATAAATTCACCTTTATTCTCAGCATTGCTGTGCATCCCCTCAACTGGTATAATAAGTTGATTCAAACATCTGGTGGTTGTTGGGGGTTAGGCATGACAGACGTACAAGCAAGACAACAAAAAATTCGTAATTTCTGTATCATTGCACATATAGACCATGGGAAATCGACGCTTGCTGACCGTATATTGGAATTTACGGGCGCATTAACTTCGCGTGAAATGCAAGAGCAGGTACTGGATCAGATGGATCTGGAGAGAGAACGCGGGATTACCATCAAGCTGCAGGCGGTTCGCCTGAATTACAAATCCGATGACGGCGAGGAGTATATATTGAATCTGATTGATACTCCAGGGCACGTCGACTTTACGTATGAGGTATCCCGAAGCCTGGCCGCTTGTGAAGGCGCGCTGCTCGTAGTTGATGCTGCACAGGGAATTGAAGCGCAGACATTGGCCAACGTATATCTGGCACTGGATAACAATCTTGAAATTCTGCCTGTCATTAACAAGATAGACTTGCCAAGCGCCGATCCTGAGCGGGTGAAACAGGAAGTTGAGGATGTCATCGGTCTGGATGCCAGCGATGCCGTATTAGCTTCTGCCAAGGCCGGCATCGGAATCAAGGAAATTCTGGAGCAGGTGGTTCAGAAAGTACCTGCCCCAACCGGCGATTCGGAAGAACCGCTGAAAGCACTGATTTTCGACTCCCATTATGATCCTTACAAAGGCGTTATCGTATATGTGCGCGTTATTGACGGAAGCATTAAAGCCGGCTCCAAGATCAAAATGATGGCTACCGGCAAAACCTTCGAGGTCATTGAGGTGGGGGCGTTTAAGCCGCGCATGTCCATCGTGGACGAGCTTAACGTCGGCGATGTCGGTTTCATCGTGGCTGGTATCAAGAGCGTTGGCGATACGCAGGTCGGTGATACGGTAACGGATGCCAAGCGTCCGACGGCCCAGCCGCTTCCGGGTTACCGCAAAATCAACCCGATGGTATTCTGCGGACTGTATCCAATCGAAACGTCAGACTACAATGATCTGCGCGAGGCGCTCGAGAAGCTGCAGCTTAATGATGCATCGCTCAGCTTTGAGCCGGAGACATCCAGCGCGCTCGGATTCGGTTTCCGTTGCGGATTCCTTGGCCTGCTGCACATGGATGTCATCCAGGAGCGGATTGAACGAGAGTTTAACATACCGCTGATTACGACTGCGCCGAGCGTTATTTACCGCATTACGCTGACGAACGGAGAGCAGATCCAGATCGATAACCCGTCTCATTATCCTGAGGTGGGCAAGGTCGATTATGTCGAAGAGCCTTATGTTAAAGCAGGCATTATCGTTCCGAACGATTATGTCGGAGCAATCATGGAACTCTGCCAGAATAAACGCGGCGAATTCGTAAACATGGAATACCTGGACACAACGCGCGTTACCATTACCTATGAAATTCCGCTGTCGGAAATCGTGTATGATTTCTTCGACTGCTCAATGCCGAGCAGGTGGATGCCTTGTCCTTTATCGTGCACAAGGACCGTGCTTATCACCGCGGACGGGCGATTTGCGAGAAGCTGCGCGAGCTGATTCCTCGTCAAATGTTCGAAGTGCCGATTCAAGCTTCTGTCGGTACCAAGGTTGTTGCCCGTGAAACGGTTAAAGCGATGCGCAAAAACGTCCTTGCCAAGTGTTACGGCGGTGACATCTCCCGTAAACGGAAACTCCTTGAGAAGCAGAAGGAAGGTAAGAAACGGATGAAGCAAGTCGGCAGCGTTGAAGTGCCGCAGGAAGCCTTCATGGCGGTACTGAAAATCGACGACAAGTAAATTTTGCATAGGAATGCCAGCCCAAGAGTTAACAGGGTAGGCTGTCCTGCGTATATAGTCTTATGAAGTAAATGATGGGAAAGCCGATTCTCGGCTTTCCTTTCTTTCATTCCAAGAGGCATAGCGTTATAGTAGAGAAGGAACTTTCGAGAAGTTACTTAAAGTAAGTCATGCCAGAGGTGTACATGAGGGGGCAAGGAAAGAATGACGGAAAACGATCAACGGACGGAAGCGGTGTACATCCACATTCCGTTTTGCACTAATAAATGTTTTTACTGCGACTTCAATTCCTACGTGTTGAAAGATCAGCCGGTAATGGATTATCTGCGCGCGCTGGATAAGGAAATGGAGCTGACCGTTAAGGCCAACCCGCCTGGACGAATCAAAAGCATATTTGTAGGCGGCGGGACTCCAACGGTGCTGAAGCCGGATGAAATGGAATACTTCTTGCAGAGCGTGAAGCGCCATTTTCCGGAATGGTCCGATGACATTGAATTTTCGATGGAAGCCAATCCCGGCACTACGGATTTGGAGAAGCTGTCCGTCATGCGCGAAGGCGGCGTGAACCGCATCAGCTTCGGGGTGCAGGCCTTCCAGAACAGCTTGCTGACCGGCATCGGTCGGATTCATGATACGGATGATGTGTATCGAAGTCTCGAGAACGCCAGAAGAGCAGGCTTTGATAACATGTCCATCGATTTGATGTTCGGGCTCCCGAACCAAACCTTGGACATGCTTGCGGAAAGCGTGGATAAGGCGCTGGAGCTTGGACTCCCGCATTATTCAATCTACAGCCTGAAGGTTGAAGAAAACACGTTGTTCCATACGATGTACCAGCGAAACCAGCTGCCGCTTCCGGATGAGGAGGACGAGCTGAATATGTATCTTCTATTAATGGAGCGGATGCAGGCTGCCGGATATAAACAGTATGAGATCAGTAATTTTGCCAAACCCGGCTTTGAGAGCCGGCATAATATGACGTATTGGCGCAACGAGGATTATTATGGCTTGGGCGCGGGAGCGCACGGATACATTGGTCGTCAGCGCCATGTAAACATTAAAGGCGTCAACCCATATAATGAAGCAGCGAATCAAGGACTTCCGCGATTGGAGAGCTTTGAGGTATCAAGAGAAGAAGCGATGGAGGATTTCCTCATGGTTGGGCTCCGAGTCCTGGATGGCGTTTCGCGCAGCCGGTTCCGGCAGCAATTCGGGATTTCTATGGAAGAGGTATTCGCCGGCCCGCTGAATAAAATGGTAGGTGCGGGACTTCTCGATTCCACGGATGATGGATATAAACTGAGCAGTAAAGGCATTCTGTTCGGCAACGATGTGTTTGCCGAATTTATAGGCAGCTTGTCAACAAATTAATCTATTGAACTTATATGCGCTCTGTTGTATATTTATTCATAACATGACGGAGCGTGTAAAGGGGAGACGGACAACAATGTCGGCGGTATGCAGAAAGGCGAAGTTAGAAGATGTCGAGCCGCTGTATCAGATGATTCAGGGTTATGCGGAAAAGGGCATTATGCTGCCCCGGTCCAAAAAAGTGCTGGAGAAACAGATCGGGGAATTCGTTGTGGCCGAGTCCGAAGGGAACGTGATCGGCTGCGGTTCCTTGTGCCAGCTGGGAAATGATCTGGTAGAGATTCGTTCACTCGGCATCTCCGATGGTTATAAAGGGCAAGGAATCGGCTCCATGCTGGTGGATTCCCTTCTGGAAGAAGCGAAACGGCGCGAGCTTCCGAAAGTGATGGCCTTGACGTACGAGGTATCCTTTTTCATCAAAAACGGCTTTGCCGTTGTGGAAAAGGAGATTTTCCCGGAGAAAGTGTGGACCGACTGCATTCACTGCAAGAAGCAGCACGCTTGTGACGAAATAGCTGTTCTTAAAGTACTGAACTGACTTGACAATCCTCAGGTCGGTTTGGTATTTTTGTTATATCGGTTAGCACTCGATGGCGATGAGTGCTAACGAAAGTGAAATTAAGCAGTCAGCAAGGAGGGGAGCGACATGTTAACAGATCGTCAACGCATGATTTTGAATGCCATTGTGGATGACTATATCCGTTCTGCCGAGCCGGTTGGTTCAAGAAGCATTTCCAAACGCGGGGATGTCGGATACAGTCCGGCAACCATTCGTAACGAGATGGCTGATCTGGAGGAACTCGGATTTCTGGAGCAGCCTCATACATCAGCTGGACGAATTCCGTCACATAAAGGATATCGTTATTATGTTGATCATCTCACGTCGTCGTTTTCCTTAAACCCTGCGGAACTGCATATGATGAAATCTTTTTTTGCAGAAAAGCTGAACGTGATGGAGCAGATGATACAGCATACAGCTGGCATTCTGTCTCAAATGACTAATTACACTTCCATCCTGCTGGGACCGGAAGTTTTTCATACGTCTTTGCGCCATTTCCAGCTTCTTCCTCTCCATGAGGATCAAGCGGTAGCCATCATCGTAACCAGCACAGGGCAAGTCGAGAACAAGATTGTTTCGATTCCGCAGGGTGTGTCCGTTTCCGATCTGGAGCAAGTGGTCAATCTTCTGAACAAGAAGTTGGTCAACGTGCCTCTATATAAACTCAAGACCCGTTTGTATACGGAGATTGGCGAGGAAATGCAGCGGCATATTTCACATTATGAAGACCTCATGAGTATGCTGGATATCGCCCTTAACAATGAACCGGACCATCGCGGCGTATATCTTAGCGGCACGACCCACATGCTGAATCAGCCGGAGTTCAAGGATGTGGATAAGGTAAGGGAGATTTTCGAGCTCCTGGAACAGACACCCGCACTGTTGAAACTCATGGCTCCTGCTCCCGGTGAGCATGGTGTCCAAGTGAAGATCGGTACGGAAAATACGCATGAAGCGATTTCCAATTGCAGTTTGATTACTGCGACTTATTCGATAGATGGAAAAGCGCTCGGTTCGATTGGTATTCTCGGTCCTACAAGAATGGAATATGCACGGGTGATCGGCATCTTGAACGTGTTATCCCATGATCTGACGAAGCTGCTGTCACACTGGTACAAATAAAGGAGTGAGACAGATGAGCCAAGGACAACATAGCCAAGTGGACGGAGATGAACGTTATTCTACGCTATTAAACAACAGTAATGCCGTCCGGGCCGTCACGTCCGCTGTAGAAGGCACGCTTGGACCGAAGGGGCTCGACGTGATGCTGGTAGGTCCCCGCGGCGAAGTGGTCATTACCAATGACGGGGTAACGATTCTGGATAAAATGGATGTCACCCACCCGGCTGCCCGCCTTCTCATTCAGGTGGCAAGAGCGCAGCAGGAGAAAATCGGCGACGGAACCACAACGGCTACCGTGCTTGCAGGCGCACTTGTGCAGGAAGGGGTTTCCCGCATCACCCGCGGGGTGCCTGCATCCAAGGTGGTGGAGGGGCTGCGTCAAGGAATCGAGAAGTCGATGGAGCTCCTAACCAAGCGGGTTCGGCTGATCGACGGATTGGATGATCCGCTGCTGGAACGGACGGTGTACGTTGCGGGGCGTGAACGGAAGGACATCGTGGAGCTGATTATGCAAGCTGCGAGGAAAGCCGGAATCACCCGTCTTCAGGATCCTTCCTACTCGCTCGCGGACAGTATAATTGCCCTGGAGAATGCCGAGAATGAAGTGTTTGAGGGGGTTCTGCTCCGGCAGCGACCGATCTTCGCCCGCGAGTCCAGGTCATATGACGATGCAAAAGTGTTGGTGCTGTTTGATTCCCTGGAGCCGGATGAGATCGATGAAGAGGCGCTCACAACCGAAGCCGGATTTGCGCAATATATGGATCTCCGAAAAGTGTTCGCTTCAGATTTGGAGAGATTGTCCGAGCTGTCCGTAAAACTCATCCTGCTTGAAAAAGGCATCCACCCGGATGCGGAGCAGTTTTGCCTGGATCACGGCATGATGGTTGTACCGCGCGTCTCCCGTGCGGATCTTCGCCGGGTAAGCGACATGACGGGAGCTACTCCCATACGCCGCAAGGCGTTACATAAAGACTCGAAGGAGCTTGCGGTCCTTCTGGGTGATACCCCGCGTGTCGCTTATGATGAAGGAATCGAGAAAATCCGGCTGTCCTGCGGCAGCCAAGACAAGGACCGTATCGTGACGGTCATTGTTGGGGCAAGCACTTCCGAGGTCGTAGGCGAAGCGGCCAGAATCGCTGGGGATGCGGCCTCGGCACTGCAGGCTGCCGTTTCCGGAGGGGTGCTTCCGGGCGGCGGGACAAGCGAACTCGCGGTGTCCTACGAGTTGGAACGGATCCGGGAGGCTCAGAAAGGCATGGAAGCCTTCGGCATGGAAGCCGTTTCGGCGGCTTTGCGCAAGCCGATGTCGCAGATACTTCTCAATGCCGGTTACAACCCGCTCGAGAAGATGGAAGAAGTGCGCGCTGCGCAAATCCGTGCAGACTCTGATTGCATGGGTATTGATTGCGACAGCGGCCGGGTTGTCGATTATGAGGAGCTGGGCGTGCTGGATCCGGCACCGGTTAAACTTCACGGCTTGCGGGCAGCCGGTGAAGTCGCAGCAGCCGTGCTGCGGATTCATCACGTCATCAAGATGAAAGAAATAGGCGAATAACGCTTAAGGTATAGAACAAATCACGGATAGACTGTTTTAGACTATGAAGGAGGTGAAGGCGTCTTGAATAAAGAGCATAAGGATGCCGTTCAAGATACAGTTACAGAAGAAATGATGGAAGAAACTTTGGAGAACACGCCAAATACGGGTGAGAGCGGGTCTGCAGAGGAAGCCGTAAATCCCGAACAGGAGATTCCTGTAACGGAATCGGCGGATGAAGCAGGTTCAGCAGAGCTTGAGAAGCTTCAGGCTGAGGTGCTGGAGCACCAGCAGCGTACCCTGCGAGTTCAAGCGGATTTTGACAACTTCCGTCGTCGCACCCAGAAGGAGAAAGAAGATCTGGGCAAATATGCATCTTCCAAACTGATTACGGAGCTTCTGCCCGTCATCGACAATTTTGAGCGTGCCCTTCAGGCATCCGAGGAGAACCCGGAGTTTGAATCCTTCTCCAAGGGAGTCAGCATGATCTTCCGCCAGTTGGAATCGGTCCTTGCTACCGAAGGCTTGACCGCGATGAAGAGTGTAGGCGAGCCGTTCAATCCGGAGTATCACCAAGCGATCATGCAGGTGGAAAGCGATGAATACGAGGAAGGCATCGTGGTTGAGGAAGTGCAGAAGGGGTATATGCTTAAAGATAAAGTGTTAAGACCTGCGATGGTTAAAGTGAGCATGTAAGCGACTTTCGATAGTCGTTTATCATATAAAAAATTGATGAAGATCATGCGAGCATTCGTGTGAATGAATAAGGAGGAAATTTTTACATGAGCAAAGTTATTGGTATCGACTTAGGAACAACCAACTCCTGCGTAGCCGTAATGGAGGGTGGGGAAGCAGTAGTTATTCCGAATCCGGAGGGTGCTCGTACGACTCCATCCGTTGTCGGATTTAAGAAAGACGGCGAGCGTATCGTTGGGGATACAGCGAAACGTCAAGCGATCACCAACCCGGATCGTACCATTATCTCTATTAAGCGTCATATGGGTACAAATCACAAAGAATCCATCGACGGCAAAGACTACACGCCGCAAGAAATCTCTGCTATCATTCTGCAGAAGCTGAAATCCGACGCGGAAGCTTATCTGGGCCAACCAGTAACCCAGGCGGTTATTACGGTTCCTGCATACTTTAATGACAGCCAGCGTCAAGCGACCAAGGATGCCGGTAAAATCGCGGGTCTTGAAGTGCTGCGTATCGTCAACGAGCCGACCGCTGCTGCATTGGCTTACGGCATGGAGAAATCCGAAGACCAAACCATCCTGGTATATGACCTTGGCGGCGGTACATTCGACGTTTCCATTCTAGAACTGGGCGATGGCTTCTTCGAAGTAAAAGCAACCAGCGGGGACAACCAGCTTGGCGGCGACGACTTTGACCAAGTGATCATTGACTACCTGGTAGCCGAATTCAAGAAAGAGCAAGGCATCGATCTCAGCAAAGACAAAGCAGCTGTTCAACGTCTGAAAGACGCTGCGGAAAAAGCGAAAAAAGAATTGTCCGGCGTGCTGACAACCACGATTTCGCTGCCGTTCATCACCGTTGCTGACGGCGTGCCTCAGCATCTTGAGATTAACCTGACTCGTGCTAAATTCGAAGAATTGTCTGCTTCCCTGGTAGAGCGTACGCTTGGCCCGACTCGTCAAGCGCTTAGCGATGCAGGTTTGACCGCTAACGATATTCACAAAATCGTCCTTGTCGGCGGTTCCACTCGTATTCCTGCCGTACAGGAAGCGATTAAGAAATTGACAGGAAAAGAGCCTCACAAAGGCGTAAACCCTGACGAAGTGGTTGCGCTTGGAGCAGCCGTTCAAGCCGGCGTATTGACAGGTGACGTTAAAGACGTTGTGTTGCTCGACGTAACTCCGTTGTCCCTCGGTATCGAAACCGCAGGCGGCGTATTCACCAAAATGATCGACCGCAACACGACGATTCCAACAAGCAAATCCCAAGTATTCTCCACGTATGCCGATAATCAGCCGAGCGTTGAAATTCACGTGCTGCAAGGTGAACGCGAAATGGCTGCCGGCAACAAAACGCTGGGACGCTTCATGCTTGGAGACATTCCTCCAGCACCGCGCGGCGTGCCGCAAATCGAAGTTACCTTTGACATCGATGCGAACGGTATCGTAAACGTATCGGCGACGGATAAAGGTACTGGCAAGAGCCAGAAGATCACGATCACGTCCTCCAGCGGCTTGAGCGATGCTGAAGTTGAGCAAATGATGAAGGACGCTGAGCTTCATGCTGAAGAAGACCGTAAACGCAAAGAGCTGGTAGAAGCTCGCAACAATGCGGACCAACTCGTATACACGACCGAGAAAACACTCAAGGATCTAGGCGACAAAGTCGACGCTTCCGAAGTGGAAAAAGCGAACGAAGCGAAAGACAAAGTGAAGAAGGCCCTTGAATCCGATAACCTCGAAGAGATTAACGCTTCGGTAGAGGAGTTGACTCAAATCGTACAGCAGCTGTCCGTAAAGCTGTATGAGCAAGCAGCACAACAGGAACAGCAAGGTGCTGAAGGTGCTGACGCCGGCGCTCCTAAGAAAGACAATGTCGTAGATGCAGATTACGAGGTTGTTGACGAAGATAAAAACAAAGGTTAATCTGAATAGATTGTATGGGAAGGTCAAAGCTGCGCATCTTCGCACTTTGGCTTTCCTTATGTAAAAGAGTAATAAAGAGATTGGGGTGAAACCGTGGCTGATAAGCGTGATTATTATGAGGTGCTCGGTGTCGGCAAGGATGCATCGGACGATGAAATCAAGAAGGCGTACCGCAAAATGGCTCGCCAATATCATCCGGACGTGAACAAAGCGGCTGACGCGGAAGCCAAATTCAAGGAAGTGAAAGAGGCTTACGATGTATTGAGCGATGGTCAGAAGCGTGCGCAGTATGACCAGTATGGTCATATCGATCCGAACCAAGGTATGGGCGGAGGCGGTTTCTCCGGTGATTTCGGCGGTTTTGGAGATATATTCGATATGTTCTTTGGCGGTAATGGTCGCCGTGATCCGAATGCGCCTCAGCGGGGGAACGATCTGCAATATACGATGACGGTTGAATTTAAGGAAGCGGTATTCGGTAAGGAAACGGATATCACCATTCCGAGAACGGAGACATGCGATACATGTCACGGCTCCGGTGCGAAGCCGGGCACGCAGCCGCATACATGTTCGGTGTGTAACGGCAGCGGGCAGCAAGAAGTCGTGCAAAATACGCCGTTTGGACGTATGGTAAACCGTCGCGCTTGCTCGAACTGTAACGGAACAGGGAAAATCATCAAAGACCGCTGCTCGACTTGTAACGGCAACGGCAAAGTGAAGAAGCAGCGCAAGATTCATGTTCGCGTGCCTGCTGGTGTGGACGACGGAGCTCAGCTTCGCATGACAGGTGAAGGCGAAGGCGGCTTCCGCGGCGGCCCGGCCGGTGACTTGTATATCGTCATCCGCGTGAAGCCGCATGACTTCTTCGAACGCGAAGGGGACGACATTTATTGCGAAGTGCCGCTTACCTTTGCTCAGGCTGCGCTTGGCGACGAGATTGAGATCCCGACGCTGACGGAGAGAGTGAAGCTGAAGATTCCGGCCGGTACGCAGACGGGAACCTTCTTCCGCTTGAAAGGCAAAGGGGTGCCTCGGCTTCGCGGCATGGGACAGGGTGACCAGCACGTCAAGGTTGTGGTCGTTACGCCAAGCAAGCTGAGTGATGATCAGAAAGAGCTGCTTCGTCAGTTTGCTTCCCTTGATGGCGAACAGACCCATGAGCAGGAACAGTCTTTCTTTGACCGTGTTAAAAAAGCATTCCGCGGTGACTAATACAAACTTATGGGGTTAACCCCCCTCATAGCTTAAAGAACAGCAGCAGGCTTAAGGTGATCAACCTTCGGCCTGCTGTTTTTTTGTTTCTGGGGACGGAAGGGAGCTTTAGGTGGTCTGCCAGCTTAAACAGCCGATTCCTCAAGAATAAAACACTTGACGATGAAGCAACCTAGGGAAGTTCCATCTAGGAAGTTGCAATTTTGAATTAGGAAATGCAGGTGAAATGAAGTGGCAGAGAAAAATATTTTGGCGTATTTTAAAAGCCCGGAAGAAGCCCAGCATGCTGCCCGCAAATTGCAGTCGCTGCGCGTTGCCGATATGTCCATCGACCGGTTTAGCGCCGATCCCGGCGGGGAGCTCAACAATCCGATGAATCCGTTGACAGGCAACATTGCAAGCTTAACAACGCTGACCTTAAATGCGGATATTTCGGGGCCGGGAGCCGGAATTCTCGGGGCGGCGGATCCGTCCGCCAGCGGGATGAGCAGCGGCGGGGAGGACGGAACCGAAGGCCGGGATATTTTGCTGACGGTTGTATTGGACGAAGGCGTATTTCCGCAAGCCATGCGGTTAATCGAAGAATCCGGCGGCATGATTTAAGGTAAGGACGGCTCTGATCTTTTATTTTGGAAAGGAGAACGGCATTCATGATGAGACGCGTAAAAAAAGGGAAAATCTCGAGCAAAACCGAGAAAATGATTGCCCTTCAATCCGCTAAGGCGGAGGATGTTGAATTTTCGGCCATGGAAGCCGATCACGATGATGTGGAAGCGCTGCGCAGAAGCGAAGCAGCGGATGAACGCCAATTGAAGAAAATTCTCGATGAAACCAGTAAAAATGTAGATTAGTCGTTATGGCTTCAGCGTTTGAAAGAGCCCTCTTACCTTTCTTGTTACGGAGGTGGTAAGCAGGGCTTTTTTGTTGAAGAGATAAGAAAGTATAAACTTCGGAGGATAGCCATCCTTATTCCGCAAGTAAAACTTCCGCCATATGAGGTCTGTCTTCTGTGAAAGTACGCTGATTGACTTATTCCGCATTTGACCGATTTGTAAGTAAAGTCCTCATGGTATTTTAGTACAAACTTTGTATCCGGGGTCCTCAATATAGTACAATAATAACTATGTATGAATGAGGAGGAACAGTAGCACATGTTATGGCATGAATTAACGATACATACCACGGAGGAAGCCGTGGAGATGATTACGAATTTCCTGCATGAGGCGGGAGCCGGAGGCGTTTCGATCGAAGAATCCGGTACGACAAACAAGAAGCGGGACACATCCCTTGGACAGTGGTTTGATGAGATCGTTCCGTTTAACGATATTCCTGAAGGGCAAGCCGTAATCAAAGGGTACTTTGATGAGACGGTGACCCTGGAAGCGATCCGTGATGAGATAACGCCGCGCGTGAATGAACTGAAGGAATTTGGGATTGATACAGGTGAAGTCAGGTACGAGATGAAGACCGTTGATGAGAATGAATGGGCAACGGCCTGGAAGCAGTATTTCAAACCGATCCGTGTATCCGAGCGATTGACAATTAAGCCGACATGGGAAGAGTACACGCCGGAATCCGATCAAGAATCGATTATTGAGCTGGACCCGGGCATGGCCTTCGGCACTGGAACGCATCCGACGACTTCGTTATGCTTGCGCACACTCGAGATGGTGATCAAGGGTGGAGAGGAAGTCATAGATGTCGGGACAGGCTCTGGTATACTTTCCATCGGCGCCGCGCATTTGGGAGCTTCACGGATACTGGCTCTCGATCTGGACCCGGTTGCTGTATCCAGCGCAATGGAGAATACCCGTCTTAACGGTTTGGAAGATCGGATTACGGTCAAAGAAAGCGATCTGCTCTCTGTAATCACCAATCAATCCGATTCATCCGATCTGGGCGTGACGCTTCCGGTACAAGTTGTAGTGGCTAACATTTTGGCTGAGGTCATCCTGTTGTTTGTAGACGATGTATACCAGGCTCTTCGGCCGGGAGGCGCTTATATCGCCTCGGGCATTTACAAGAACAAAGAAGAGATCGTAGAAAAGGCGCTGATTGCCTCCGGTTTCGAAATTGCCGACATCTGCCGCGAGGATGATTGGGTTGCGTTCGTGGCGAGGAAAAACTGATTATGGAGTTTTTGGACCAACTGTTATTTTATCCGCTGGAACAACTTCCTTTTTATCTGATTGCTTTAATTATTGCCTTTACCGTGCATGAATTCTCGCATGCCTATTTTGCGAATAAATTCGGAGACCCAACGGCCAAGCTGCTGGGAAGGGTTACACTGAATCCGGCGGTACATTTTGATTTTCTGGGGATTATTCTCTTGCTGATTGCAGGTTTTGGCTGGGCACGGCCGGTACCGATCAATCGCGAGAACTTCAGCAACCCGCGCCGAATGAGCATCATTGTGGCGGCGGTGGGTCCGCTGAGTAATCTTATGTTAGGTATACTTGGTGCGCTCATTTATGCTGTTCTGTACCAAACCGGGATTATTCCTCCAGAGGGAATTACCAAGACGGATCAAGCGGTGCATTTGTTCTTTAATATATTTATATTGCTCAACTTCTTTCTATGTCTGTTCAATCTTGTTCCATTGCCTCCGCTGGACGGCTACAGGGTTCTTGAGAATGCGTTGCCTCCGCGTCTCAGTGCGAGGATTCAGAAGTTTGAGCAATGGTCGATCCTGTTCTTCCTGTTGATCATATTGTTGCCCGTGTTCCAGGATTATACGATCAAGCCCCTGTATGATGCGGCACATGCGCTGTCTTCCAAATTTTTGGACATGTTCATTATGATGACCGGCGGTTACAGGCTCTGATTTWCTCTGGTCAGTTAGCACGAAAAGTTGTATGATGGGGTTTGGCGATTTTGGAGTTAGGTGAGGTTAAAGATGCAGCGATATTTTGTCACTCCCGAACAATTCGAGGGAGACCGTGTTGAGATTACGGGCGATGACGCCCGTCATATTACCAAGGTCATGCGAGGCAGGCTTGGTGATAAATTGATTGTAAGCGATGGGGCATCCCGCGAAGCCATGGTGGAGATTGAAAGCATCGAGGCGGCCAGTGTCATTGCCGTTGTAATTGAACCCATGGAGATGACCCAGGAACCGCGTCTGCAAGTGAGCATCGCTCAAAGCTTGCCGAAAGGCGATAAGATGGAGACCGTCATCCAAAAGTGCACCGAGATCGGCGCGGTGTCCTTTGTGCCCTTTTTATCGGACAGAACGATTGTTCAGTACGATGCCAAGAAGGAAGGAAAGCGGCTGGAGCGCTGGCGCAAGATTGCGAAAGAGGCGGCTGAACAGGCGCATCGTAACCGGATACCGTCTGTTGAACAGCCTCTGCCTTGGAAAAATCTGCTTGCAGCGTTTTCCGGCTATGATGCCGTATATTTTTGTTATGAAAAAGAGCATGGCTCCCAGCTGAGGGACGTGCTGAAGCCTTTTGTAGAGCAGGCGCTGTCGAATTCGGCCGAGAAGGCGAGCTTGCTGCTGGTCGTTGGACCCGAGGGCGGCTTTACGGAAGAGGAATGCCGAGCCGCCGAAGATGCAGGAGCCGTATCCGTTGGACTTGGAAGACGGATCCTTCGCTGCGAGACTGCCGGTATGACGGCGCTTGCCTGCGCACTATATGAATCTGGAGAAATGGGGGGCGTTTGAACATGCCATCCGTAGCGTTTTATACGTTGGGTTGCAAAGTCAATTTTTACGATACCGAGGCCATCTGGCAATACTTCAAAAATGAAGGCTACGACCAGGTGGACTTCGAACAAACTGCAGATGTTTATTTGATTAACACCTGCCACGTTACCAATACAGGGGATAAGAAGAGCCGTCAGATGATCAGACGCGCGGTTCGCCGCAATCCCGAGGCCATCGTGGCTGTAACGGGCTGCTACGCCCAGACCTCGCCTGCAGAAATTCTGGATATACCGGGTGTGGATCTTGTGATCGGGAACCAGGATCGCGATAAAATCATGGATTTCATCCATGATATTGAAAAGACGCGTCAGCCGATTAATGCTGTTCGCAATATTATGAAGACCCGGGTATTTGAGGAAATGGACGTTCCGGATTTCGCGGAACGCACTCGTGCATTTCTGAAAATCCAGGACGGGTGCAACAACTTCTGTACGTTCTGCATTATCCCTTGGTCCCGCGGTTTGTCACGCAGCCGTGATCCGAAGAGCATCATCAAACAGGCGCATCAGTTGGTTGGAGCGGGTTATAAGGAAATCGTGCTGACCGGTATTCACACAGGCGGATACGGAGATGATCTTGAAGATTACAGATTGTCCGATTTGCTGTGGGATCTTGACCGAGTAGACGGTTTGGAACGGATCCGCATCAGCTCCATCGAAGCAAGCCAGATCGATGAGAAGATGCTGGATGTGCTGAACCGCTCCAGTAAAATGTGCCGCCACCTTCATATTCCGCTGCAAGCGGGGGATGATACGGTACTGAAACGGATGCGCCGTAAATATACAACCGAAGAGTTCTATAACAAGATGGGCTTGATTCGTCAAGCGATGCCCGATGTGGGCATTACGACGGACGTTATCGTTGGCTTCCCTGGCGAAACCGACGAGATGTTCCGTAACGGTTATGATCTGATGAAGGCAATTCAGTTCTCCGAGATGCATGTATTCCCGTATTCGAAGCGTACCGGCACGCCGGCGGCACGGATGGAGGATCAGGTGGACGAGGAAGTGAAGAATGCACGTGTGCATGATTTGATTGACTTGTCAGAGCAGTTGCAGCTTGCTTATGCTGAACGTTTTGTAGGTCAGATTCTGGAAGTGATACCGGAGCGCGAATACAAGGGAGCTCCTAACGGCGGAAAGATGCAGGGGTACAGCGATAATTACCTGCAGCTTGTATTCAACGGATCGCCTGATCTCGAAGGCAAACTGTGCCGCGTAAAAGTAACCAAAGCCGGTGTGAATGAATGCGAGGGTGAACTCCTCAGCGTCATGGATCATGGACTAAAGGCAGCTGCCCAGTAATTCCAATAGCGGCCATACCA
This sequence comes from Paenibacillus sp. Dod16, assembly GCF_049893405.1. NCBI lineage: Bacteria > Bacillati > Bacillota > Bacilli > Caryophanales > Paenibacillaceae > Paenibacillus > Paenibacillus sp. Dod16. Next base: position 121,715 of record NZ_JBNDYG010000029.1, on the reverse strand, counting down.
GACAAGGATTTCATTTCCTGGCTACCGGAAGTGGAATCCTTGTTGTACATGAAGGAGGAATAGGACATGACATATACACAGATTTCCGCAGGCGGCGTGGTATACCGTCATCATGAAGGGGCGCTTCAGATCCAGCTTATTTTGGACCGTTATGGAAAAACCTCGCTTCCCAAAGGCAAGATGGAAGCCGGTGAAACCGTCGAGCAAACGGCACTTCGAGAGATTTGCGAGGAGACAGGTATAGTCGGATCCATCACCTCTCCAGTGGACATTATTGCATATAAATACCATCATCCCGAGTTCGGCCAGGTGGACAAGGAAGTTCATTACTATCTGGTTAAGGCAGAAAAAGGCAGCTTAAAACCCCAAATCGAGGAAATCAACGGGGTGGACTGGTTCGAGCCTTTGGCCGCATGGAGGAAGCAGCGCAGCAACGGATATAATAACAATGATATCATCCTGCGTAAAGCGCTAACGCTGCTTGAGGTTAGCATTCCTGCGGATGAAGATATGAAATTTTAGGTCTGTCCCCGCTTGTTCCAGAAGGGCAGATAGCATAGTGGGAGCGCGATAAGCGAGCATACGATATTAAACAAGGTTTGCGCATGGGCGATTTGCCCGGCCGGATCGGCTGCTAACCATCCGGATACGGCAGTTAAGCCCGATATGAACGGAGTAAAGAGCAGGACTCCGCCGATATTCAGCCCCATATGGGACCATGCCACGAATCGCCCTGCTCGGGTACTGCCGATGGCTGCGATAAGCGCTGTGGCGCAGGTGCCGACATTGGAGCCAAGAACGATGGCAACGCCGATCTCCGGAGGCAGGGCGCCACTGGCTGCAAGCCCCATAGCCATAGCGATGACAGCGGCACTGCTGTGCATCAGAGCAGTCAATATCGTTCCGGCTGCAATGCCCCAGAGGACGCTCCGCGAAGCGTGGTCCAGGAACCATTGGAACACACCGAGGCTTTGAAGGGTCGGGCCGATGGATTGCATGAATTGTATAGCAAGCAGCACCAGCGAGAATCCGGCGACAGCAAGGCATAAAAACTGGCTGCGGATCAAATTGTTTTTTAACTTGTCGTAGCTCGAAGGCGCGCGCTCGCTGACGAGTACGGCCCCGACCCATAGCATTAGCGAGAGGACAAGCAGCGGCATGGCGGCTTGTCCAATCTGGAGGCTGATGAGCACGTTTGCGGCGTTACTCTTTTGCAGCAGAGCCGTAACCGCCGTGCTGGCGATCATGCCCTTAAGGGGCGTAGATGTCGCTTTATGGAGCCACTTATGCAGCAGCGGACCGGCCCAGCGTTGAAGGGCAACCTCCATGACCTTCATGCCGAACAGGAACAGGACAAGACCATAACAGATGGGAAACCAGAGTGAGGATAGCATGATGTTCTCCTTTTTGTGAAATAAAATGGGGATATGAAGCATCCGCTGCTGTGAAAGTCCGGCGATAAACTTTTTTTCTTAATTACGTATATGACCCTTGGCGGACATGCATGCCTATGGAAATGGCCAGGGATAACTTAAGGAGTGAAATACAGTGCCATCGGTAATTTTGGAGCGCAGTCGAAAAAAGAGACTGGAGCAGGGGCATCCCTGGGTTTATAAAAGCGAGATTGCCTCTGTTGAAGGTGAACCCAAGCCGGGGGATATTGTATCGGTACTAAACCATCAAGGCCGCTTTCTCGCCTCCGGTTATTACAATCCGCAATCGCAAATCACCGTACGCACCGTTTCGTACGAGCCCGTTGAGACGATGGACAAGGCTTTTTTCGCCGCCAGGTTTCAGGAATGCCTGAAGCACCGGAAACGGTTTATCGGAGAAGAGAACGCCTACCGGCTGGTATATGGCGAGGCGGATTTTCTGCCGGGGCTGATTGTGGACCGTTTTGATGACGTACTGGTCATGCAGCTGCTGACGCTGGGGATGGATCGCTGCCGTGAGGACATCGTGAACGCGCTTGTCGAGGTGGTCCAGCCGAAAGGAATCTATGAACGAAGCGACGTATCCATCCGGGAACTGGAAGGGCTGGAGCAGCGCACGGGTATTCTATACGGGGAATGTCCTCGCCACGTCACGGTGACGGAGAACGGCCTAAAGATCAAGGTGGATATCGAAGAAGGCCAGAAGACGGGATATTTCTTTGATCAGCGCGAGAACCGGGCATCCATTAAACCGTTAATGAATGGTTGGGGAAGCCGCAGCGGGATCACGCTCCAAACTGTGGAACGAGACGGTGAGAAGAAGACCTTACCGGTGAATAAAAGCGGAAAGGAAGTTACTTTTCCTTATTGGGATGGAGCCACGGTGCTGGAATGCTTTTCGCATACGGGCAGTTTCACGCTGCATGCCTGCCTTTATGGCGCCAAGAAAGTGACCTGCCTTGACATATCGGAGCATGCCATTGAAAGCGCCAAAGAGAATGTGGAATTGAACGGGTTCCAGGATCGCGTGGAGTTTGTAGTGGACGATGCCTTCCAATATTTGCGCAATCAGGTAAAAGGGCTGGAGGACCGCGAGTTGCGTGCGCAAGGGGATCAGAAAGTGGATACCTCCAAACCGCTGACCGCAGGGGGCGGGCGTTCATGGGATGTGGTCATTCTGGACCCGCCGGCTTTCGCCAAAACCAGGTCTGCCGTTAAAGGGGCTTGCCGCGGATATAAGGACATCAATCTTCATGGCATGAAACTGGTGAATGAGGGCGGTTATTTGGTTACGGCAAGCTGCTCGTACCATATGCGGCCGGATTTGTTTCTGGAGACCATTCAGGATGCGGCAAAAGACGCCGGAAAAATTCTGAGACTCGTGGAATGGCGTGCGGCTGGCAAGGATCATCCGCAAATTCTCGGGGTCGACGAGGGGCATTATTTGAAATTTGCCGTGTTTGAAGTGCGCAGCAAATCGAAGCTTTAAAGTGCAGCAGCGCGGTAGAAGCGAAGGATCTTGCCATGGTGGGTGAACCACGATGGCAGGGTCCTTTTTTGTATGCCCGCAATAATTTGGAATGGGAATGAAATCCAAACATACGTTCCATCAAACGTTACTTATGCTATACTAGTAATCAGCATTCTTTTTTGATAGAGAACGAACCAAGACAGGGATTTTATATGAATTTTGATGAATTTGACTAATAGATTCAAGGGCATGATTTCACCGGACACGCAGCTTGTTTTGGAGGGTGAAGGAGTCCCTTTCAATGACGATGTAAAGGAGGCATAGCATGAGCGTTCAATTTGTTATCGGCAGGTCGGGCAGCGGCAAGAGCACGTCGATCCGCCAAGAGATGATCGAGCGATTGGAGCAAGATCCCAAGGGGAATCCGATGATACTGATCGTTCCCGAGCAAGGTTCCTATGAAGCGGAGCATGCACTTGTTAATGCAGGAGGCATTCGCGGGATGGTGCGCGCGCAAGTGCTCAGTTTCCGTCGACTGGCTTACCGTGTCATGCAGGAAACCGGCGGGGCCGCGAAGGTGGCGATCAGCGAAGAAGGCAAGCGCATGCTGCTGTACAAAATTTTGCGGAGGCGCAAAGAAGAGCTCCAATTGTTCGGTGCTTCGGGAGAGCAGCATGGTTTTGTCGGTAAGCTGAGCGAGCTGTATACGGAAATGAAGCGTTATTGCATTGATGCTGCCTGCGTGGAGGAGCAGCTGGGTCAGATGCTGTCAGGCTCTGGGAATTCTCCGATGCTTCGGCGCAAGCTGGAGGACATCGTAACGGTCTTTCGCGATTTTGAGCTTGAGATTTCAAGGTTCTACATGGATGAGGAAGATACGCTGGCCTCATTGGCAGAGGGCGTGACCCAATCGGAGTATATCAAGCGCGCGGACATTTGGATCGATGGCTTCCATGGGTTTACGCCGCAGGAGTACCGGGTGCTCCGGGAAATTATGACGCATGCCAACCGCGTAACGATTGCGTTGACACTGGACAAGCCTTATACGAACGGGAATGTTCCGCATGAGCTGGATCTCTTTCATCCTACCGCGGTGACGTACATAAAGCTTGAAGGCATTGCCGATGAGATGGGGTTGGATATGGAGCATCGTATTCTGCAACCCGATGTTCTTCCGCGGTTTCAAGAATCCCCTCTGCTTGCCCATCTCGAGCGCGGTTATGATCGGAAGAAACGTTGGACGGCAGCTGCCCGGGACGGAGTTACAGTGAGCCATCCGGACGGCAGCAGGGCAGGTCTTCTTCTGCATGCTGCCAGTCACCGCCGGGCTGAAATTGAAGGGGCTTTACGCGAAATGGTGCGTCTCGCCCGGGAAGAAGGAGCAAGATACCGGGAAATGGCCGTGTTTGTCCGGAATATGGGAGAATATGAGCATCTGATAGGTCCTTTGTTCAGGGAACACGGCGTTCCTTATTTTCTGGATCAGAAGCGAAGCGAGCTCCATCATCCGCTGGTTGAATTTATTCGCTCTGCGCTGGATATCATCGGAGGCCGCTGGCGTTATGAGGACGTATTCCGCTGTGTGAAGACGGATCTGCTGCTGCCGCTGGACGGATCGCTTACCCGTGAGGACATGGATTGTCTGGAGAACCATGTGCTGGCTTCCGGAATCCAGGGCACACGCTGGACGGATGGACGTCCCTGGAAGGGGATTCCAAGTCTCTCATTAGAAGACGGAGAGAGTGAGGTGCGAAATCCGCATGGGATGCAGGCGATTGAGTATGCCAGAAAGGTGATTACGGAGCCGCTGCATGCTTTTGAGAAGCGGATGAAAAAGGCAACGAATGCAATGGATCAGAGCACGGCAGTCTACCGGCTTCTGGAAGAAGCCGCTGTTCCTGAGAAGCTCGAGCTGTTAAGCCGCGCTGCTCTGGATTCCGGGCGCCCTGAGGAAGCCAGGGAGCATCGCCAGGTATGGGGGGCAGTGCTTGACCTGCTCGATCAGATTGTGGAGATGATGGGTACGGAGAAGCTCAGCACCGAATTGTTCACGGGCGTGCTGGGTACGGGACTTACGGAGATGAAAATGGCTCTGGTGCCTCCTTCTCTGGATCAAGTGCTGATCGGTAGCATGGATCGGACACGGACGGGCGGGGTGAAATATGCTTTTCTGCTCGGCATTAACGATGGTGTTCTCCCAGCCCAGTTCCAGGACGATGGGATCCTGACAGAACCGGAGCGTGTTCAGCTCGAAGACCGCGGCTTGGAGCTTGCTCCAAGCATATCCCGCAGACTGCTGGATGAACGGTTCCTGATTTATAATGCTCTGACTTCGGCCAGTAATCAGCTGTGGGTCAGCTATCCTGCGGCGGACGATGAAGGCAAGACGTTGCTGCCATCCGAGGTCATCCGCCATTTGAAGCTGATGTTTCAGATGGAAGAGGTCCCATTGTTTCCAAGACCGCATGCCGGGCAATCGGCCAGCGAGCAGGAGCATTATGCGGCCTGTCCGGACAAGACGCTTGCTTATTTAACGGGTCGGCTTCGTGACTGGAGGAATGGTGAGGAGATTCCGGACTTTTGGTGGCATGTGTACAACTGGTATGCGGAACAGCCGGAATTAAGGCCGCGTCTTTCTTCGATGCTCTCGTCCTTGTCTTACCGGAATGAAGCTCGGCCGCTTAAGCAGGAAACCAGCAGGCAGTTGTACGGAACGAAGCTGCGGACAAGCGTATCCCGGATGGAACGCTTTGTTGCGTGTCCGTTTTCCCATTTTGCCTCCCATGGTTTGAAGCTGAGAGAACGGCAGTTGTACCGTCTTCAAGCTCCTGACATCGGGCAGCTGTTTCATGCTGCCTTAAGCAGCATGGCCGTGAAGTTTCAATCACAGCATCGAAGCTGGGGAGACCTGACCGCGGAGGAATGCCTGCGCGAGGCGGAAGCAACGGTCGATCGGCTTGCTCCCATGCTGCAGGGGGAAATTCTATTGAGCTCCAAGCGATACGGATATATTTCGCGCAAGCTGAAAAACATCGTGGGCAGAGCGTCCGTAATTTTGGGTGAACAAGCAAGGCGCGGCAAATTTGAGCCGATCGGTCTCGAGCTCGATTTCGGTCCCGGGAAGCCGCTGCCGCCGCTGACGTTTGAATTGCCGAACGGGGTCAAGATGGAGATTGTCGGGCGCATTGACCGGGTTGATATGGCACGCGGAGAGCATGGGATCATGCTTCGGGTCATTGATTATAAATCCAGCCAGAAGGATCTGAGATTGCATGAGGTCTATTACGGGTTATCCTTGCAGATGCTGACCTATCTGGACGTGCTGCTGACGTTTGCGGAGGACTGGCTCGGCGAACAGGCCTTGCCTGCGGGAACCTTGTATTTCCACGTTCATGATCCGATCTTACAGTCCGCAAACGGCATGACGCCGGAACAGGCAGCAGAGGAACTGCTCAAACGATACAAAATGAAGGGCCTGCTGCTGGCAGACCGCGAAGCGGTCACCCTCATGGACTCGTTCCTTGAAAAAGGACATTCGACCATTCTGCCCGTCGCCGTCAAAACGGACGGCAGCTTCTACAGCAGCGCGGCCGTGGCAACGCCTGACCAGTGGAAGACCTTGTTGTCCGCTGTGCGGGAGAACATGCTGAATATCGGCTCCAGAATTACGGGAGGCGATGTCGCGATTGTGCCGTACCGGATTCAGCAGGAGACGGCCTGCACGTACTGTTCCTTCCGGCCTGTATGCCAGTTCGACGACGCAATTGAGGGCAGCGAATATCAGCTGCTGGGTAAACCGGGTAAAGATCAGGTTTGGGAAATGCTTGGACATCCGAAGGGAGGAGAGAGCCGGTGAGAGAGATGATAGCAAAACCCGAGGGCAGCATGTGGAGTGACGACCAGTGGAAAGCCATCGCGCTCTCGGGCGATGACATGCTGGTTGCAGCTGCGGCTGGTTCAGGGAAGACCGCCGTGCTGGTTGAACGGATCATTCGCAAAATCCTCGACGATTCCGCGGGGTTCAGCGTTGACCGGCTTCTTGTGGCTACGTTTACCAAGGCAGCGGCTGCCGAAATGCGGGGACGGATTCGGGAAGCGCTTGACCGTGAGCTGGACCTGGATCCGGACAATGAGCATATTCGGCGCCAGCTCGCTTTGCTTGGCAGGGCGTCGATTACAACGCTGCATTCCTTTTGCATGGAAGTCATTCGGCGATATTATCAGTTAATACCTCTGGATCCGGGATTCCGCATTCTGAATGAACATGAGGCGGATTTAATGCGGCAGGATTTGCTGGAGGAGCTGTTCGAAGAGAAATACGGCGAGGCCGAGGGCGATTCGGAGAGCCGTTTTATAAGATTGGCGGACTGGTTTAGCGGCGAGCGAACAGATGACGCGCTGTACCGACTCGTGCAGCGTCTCTACGATTTCTCCCGCAGCCATTCGTGGCCGGCACATTGGCTTAGGGGAACGGCTGCCGGCTTCCAGGTGCAAGATACGGAGGCTCTTGGGCAAACGCCATGGGTTCAAAGCATATTGGCGGATGCGCGGTTGGCCTTGAATGGAGCAGCCGGGTTGCTGCAGCAAGCCAGGGCGATCGCCATGCAGCCGGGAGGTCCTGCGCCGTATGTGGACAATCTGGATGACGACTTGCGGCTGGTCGCCTCCCTGCTCGAGGCCATCGATATTTCGCCATGGGAATCGCTGTACGGCATTTTCCGCGAGGCGTCTTTCGGCAAGCTCAAATCCGTTCGGAAGGATGAGGTGGTGCCGGAGCTCCAGGAACAGGTTAAGGAATTGCGCGATAATGTGAAGAAAATTGTCAACGAACTGAAAAGTGCATTGTTTGGCCGTTCGGCATCGGAGTTTTTACAGGAACTTCATACGGCAGCGCCGCTGATGATGGAGCTGTCCGAGACGGTTATCGCTTTTGGCGAGCGATACCGGGAGGCCAAGGCAGCCAAAGGCATGGTCGACTTTAACGACCTTGAGCATTATTGCCTCCATATTCTTCGCCACCCCGATTCCGTGCCGGGCCATATGATGCCTTCCGATGCGGCGATGGAATATCGCGAGCAGTTTGATGAAGTGCTGCTCGACGAATATCAGGATACGAATAGCGTACAGGAAGACATTGTACGATTGATCTCCCGGGAAATGCCGGGCAACCGGTTTATGGTCGGAGACGTGAAGCAGAGTATTTATCGGTTCCGCCTGGCGGAGCCGGGACTGTTTCTCGATAAATATAAGACGTTCTCTTCCGACGCGAGCACGGCTCAAGCCGGCATTCGGATTGATTTGGCCCGTAATTTCCGCAGCCGGATGGAAGTGGTGGATGCCGTCAATTTGCTGTTCCGGCAGATCATGAATGAATCCGTAGCCGAGATTGCCTATGATGCCCGGGCTGAGCTTGTATGCGGCGCTTCCTTTCCGGAGCAGGAGATTCAGGATGGGACGAACCCTTACATCCCTGAATTGCTACTGATTGACCGCCTTGGAAAAGGGGGGGAGGAGCAGTCCGAAGACTCGGCTTCCGAGGAAGACGGGGCTCATCTTGAGGTTGAGGCGCTTGAAATGGAAACCGCCCAGTTGGAGGCTCGCGCCATTGCCCGCAGAATCCGTGAGATGACAGGCGAAAGCGGGAAGCCGCTCATGGTGTACGATAAGGGACTGAAATCGATGCGGCCCGCAGGGTACGGGGACATGGTTATTTTGCTGCGCTCAGCCATGGTATGGGCACCGTTAATTATAGAGGAGCTGCGTCAGGAAGGAATTCCGGCGTTTGGCGAGCAGAACAAAGGATATTTTCAGGCGACGGAAGTGGAGATCATCTTATCGCTGCTGCAGGTGATTGATAATCCTCGGCAGGATATTCCCCTGGCTTCCGTATTGCGCTCGCCCATCCTCGGATTATCCGAGGAAGAGATGGCACAGGTGCGCCTGTGTGCCAAAGGGACTTATTACGATGCGCTTCAAGCGGCAGTCGCGTTAAGCAGCGTCCCGTCGGTCATGGATTCGGCGCGCCCTGTGGGCTTAGTGGATGGCAAATGGACCCCAGGCGTAGAACTGGAAGGCTTGGCCGAAGCAGCAGCAGGTCATGAGCTTGTGGTTGGCAGCCTTCTTTCGGATGCTCCGCCATCAGCGGAAGGTGAGAATATCGAGATATCCCCGGAGCTTGGCTCAAAGCTCGGATTGTTTATGGATCGGCTTCAGCGCTGGCGGCAGGAAGCCCGCCAAGGAAGTTTGAGCGATCTGATCTGGCGAATTTACAGTGAAACGGGCTATTTGGATTGGGTCGGCGGTCTGCCCGGCGGCAAGCAGCGTCAGGGCAATCTGACTGCTTTGTATGACCGGGCCGTGCAGTATGAACAGGATACAGCCTCCAGAGGGCTCTTCCGCTTCCTGACCTTTATCTCCCGGCTACGGGAGCGAGGCGGGGATCTCGGCACGGCCGGCGGTACGGAAAGTCAGGGCAACGCGGTGCGCCTGATGACCATCCACAAGAGTAAGGGGCTGGAGTTCCCGGTCGTTTTTGTAGCGGGATTATCCAAAAATTTCAACCAGCAGGATTTGAATTCCCCTTTCCTGATGCATAAGGAGCTAGGCTTTGGACCGAAGTTTGTGGATGAAGGCATGCGCGTTAGCTATCCGACGCTGCCTAATCTGGCGATCCGGCGCAGGTCACAGCTGGAGCTGCTGGCTGAGGAGATGCGTGTGCTTTACGTTGCCCTTACCCGGCCTAAAGAGAAAATGATCCTGGTCGGCACGGTGAAGGATTTGCCGAAAAAGGTAACTGTGTGGGCACAAGCCGACTTTAACCCGGAGCTTCTTCTGCCGGATTACGTCCTTGCCCGGGGCCGGAGTTACTTGGATTGGATCGGCCCGGCCGTGATTCGCCATCCATCCGCGGGTGTGCTCCGCGAAAAAGCGGGTTTATCCGGGGAGACAAGCTCACGCGTGTTGGGGGAAGATCGATCGCAATGGATATTTTCGATCGAGACGCCGGAATCCTTGGCGCAGGGCATGACCGGCATTGAGGAAGACACGCGGGCGGATAGCGACGATCGGATGAATAAGCTGAGTGCCCTGCGCAAGCTCGACCCGATTGTTCCGGTGACTGGTATCGTCGAAGCGGAAGATAAGGGTGGAGACGGTCAACGTGCAGGCATCTATGAGCGTTTGTCTTGGAGTTATCGATATGAAACGGTCAGTCAAATCTCCGCCAAAACGTCCGTAACGGAGATGAAGAAGCTGCTTGCCTTACAGGACAGCCCCTCCCTGGATCTGCTTCAGGAGCAGGCTGTACAACGTCAGAGCAAGGAAAATATCGGGGGAGACGCTTCCTTCACACTGAACTTGCGGCGGCCGAAATTTATGGAGTCAACGAAGCTGACACCCGCGGAACGGGGAACCGTGTATCATACGATCATGCAGCATGTGCCTCTTCAACGACTGGAGGGAGCTGCGGAACCGACGCCGGAGATCGAAGACACGATCCGCTATCTTGTAGAAAAAGAAATCATAACCGGTGAGCAGGCAACCGCGGTGGAAGCTCAGGAGATCAGCGGCCTTTTTGATTGCGAGGTAGGGAAGCAGCTGCTGAATGCAGAGGATGTCTGGCGCGAGATGCCGTTTTCATATGCACTCCCGGCAGCTGAAGCTTATCAAGGGCTCGCTTTCATGGACCAAATCTCGGACCAAGCGGGCCAAGCAGCCCCGGATGTGCAGCTCCTTCAGGACGAAACCGTCCTGATCCAAGGGGTTGTGGACTGCCTGTTCAGGCATAACGGAAGGCTTGTGCTGTTGGATTATAAAACAGACCGGGTGCTGGAGCATCGCGGGGGCGTTACGGCCTTGGCCGAGCAGTATCGCTTTCAGCTGGATCTATATGCGAAGGCCTTGGAGGATATTTTAGGCGAGCCCATTCATGAAAAATGGCTGTACTTTTTTGATGGGGGACATGCCGTTCAACTATAGTCAATTCTATTGATTTGATATAGAAGTTTGAAGCGGGAGAGGAGATTAGCGATGCGTATTTTGCATACCGGAGACTGGCATCTGGGACGCACGCTCGAAGGCCGGAGCAGGCTTGCCGAGCAGGAGCGCTTTCTGGATGAGCGATTCCGTAAATCCGCCTGCGGCAGCAGAGCAGTTGTTCTACGATGCGGCCGCCAGGCTTACGGAGGGGGGGCGCCCCATGGTGGTCATTGCAGGCAACCACGATCAACCGGAACGGGTTGCATCGGTCACGCCGCTTGTTGCAACCAGAGGCATAACGCTGATCGGGACACCTGTTGCCGATGCGGTTACGGTTGCAGCGGCACGTACCGGAGAAACGGCCAAGATTGCGGCACTCCCTTATCCGTCGGAGGCCAGGCTCAATGAGCTGCTTTCGATCGATGGAGATGAGGATCAGCTCCGCCGTGCCTATAGCGAGAGAGTCGGACAACTGATGAGGAAGATGGCGAGGGATTTTTCTCCGCAGACGGTCAATCTGGCCATGAGCCATATCTATGTGCTTGGCGGCGTCGAGAGCGATTCCGAGCGACCGATTCAGGTCGGTGGAGCGTACACGGTTGACCCGTTGGCACTTTCTGTAGGTGCATCCTACACGGCCCTTGGCCACCTGCATCGTTCTCAGGCAGTAAAAGGGGAGGGGATCATCCGCTACAGCGGTTCACCGCTGGCCTATAGCTTCTCGGAAGCGGGACAGGCCAAATCGGTGACCCTGGTTGACGTATCGCCAGGAGGAGCCCCCGTGATCGAGGAGCTGTTTATTAGCAGCGGCCGCCCGCTTGTGCGCTGGAAGGCCAAAGGCGGCCTGGAAGAAGTGTATCGGTGGCTGGATGAGGGGCGTGATCCTGAAGCATTCATAGATCTGGAGGTATCCCTAACGGAGGCCATGGGGCTTGCCGACATTCAGCGACTTCGAAAGAGCAGGGACGGCATTGTTCACATTCGTCCGGTTTACCCGGAGATGGAGGCGCTGGAGCTGGAGAGTGAGCGCTCCCGGCTGCCGCTGCCGGACCTGTTCCGAAAGTTCTACCAGCGGCAAACCGGCGGGGCGGAGCCCGAGGATCATCTGGTCGATTTGTTTCTGGAGCTTGTAGAGGAAGAGGAGCCTGACGGGACGGAGGTGAAGTCGTAGATGAAACCGATCTTGTTGAAATTATCCGGACTGCAGAGTTATCGAGAACCGCAGGAGATTGATTTTGAGACGTTGTGCGAAACCGGACTCTTCGGTATTTTCGGACCGACGGGAAGCGGGAAATCCACACTGCTGGATGCTATTACTCTAGCCATGTACGGAAAGGTGGAGCGTGCGGTTAACGGAACCCAGGGCATCATGAACCATTCGGAGGACAGCTTGTCCGTCTCTTTTACGTTTGAGTTGTCCTCCGCTGCCGGACTGGAGCGATACCGGGTAGAGCGCCGATTCAAACGGGTCAATGAGCTCTCCATCAGCAATACGGTGAGTCGGTTTATCCAAGTTACCCCCGATGGGGATCAGGTGATGGCGGATAAACTGGCCGAAGTCACCCGCTGCGTAGAAGAGAAAATCGGACTTAAAATGGATGATTTCACCCGTGCAGTCGTTCTTCCTCAAGGTAAGTTTGCTGAATTCCTCTCCCTGAAGGGGAGTGAGCGTCGGCAGATGCTTCAGCGGCTGTTTCATTTGGAACGGTACGGAGACCAGCTTGCGATCAAGCTCAGCCGCCGCGTGAAGGATACAGAGGGTTCGCTGAAATCCGTCGAAGCTGAACAGCAAGGGCTGGGCAGTGCAGGCAAAGAAGCTCTGGCGGAAGCGACTACGGTGCTGGAAGAAGCCAAGAAACACGCGGCGTCATCACGGAATCTTCTCCAGGCCGCCATCGAAGCCCATGAAGCTATGGGGAAAATCCGTGAGTTGGATATGGAAAAACGGCGGCTCCAAGGGAAGCTGGATGAACTTGCCCTTCATGAGGAAGAGATGAAGCAGTTGGAACGACGGCTTGAGCTGACAGGGGCGGCAGCCGCAGTTCTTCCTGCGCTGGAAGCTTGGCGCGAATCCGGCAAGGTCTGGGATCATCGGAGGCAGATTGCCGAAGGACTCACCGCGCAAGCCGCATCCGCTCAGAACGCGGCCGAGCAAGCCGTCAAGGCGGATGAAGCTGCCCAGGCAGCTCTTCGGGCCGAGGAGCCGAAGCTGGTGCTTCGGGAGCAGCAGCTGGAGCAGGCTGTTTTATTGCAGCGGGAACGTGATGGATTACGCGAAGAACTGATTAGGCTGGATGCACAGCGAGTGGACGCACGCAAAGAGCTTGATGGAGTAACTGCCCAACTGCAGAAGGAGCAGGTGCTGCTCGAACGGGGGCAAAAGCGGCAGGAGGAGCTGCAGACCAAGCTGAAAGGGCTTGAGATCCGCTCTGGTGAGCGTCAAGCGCTTCATATGGCGATGCAGAAGGTCCAAGCCCTTGAGTCGGCCGGCAGACGGAAGCAAAAGGCTGAGCTCGAGTTAAAATCGCAGGAGAGCAAGCTGAAGGAGCAAGAAGCAAGCCTTATTGCCCTGCAGAAGCAGGAGCAAGAATTGCAGCGGCACTACATACAGCTCTCCGTGCAAGCTGACAGCTTGCAGCGTGATGCAGCCGAAGCCTCGTCGTTTGCCGACCGGATGGCGGCCGCGGCAGCTCAGGTAAACCAGGCGATGAGCGACTCGCTTCGCAACAAGCAGCTTCATGCGCTGTCCCTTTCGCTCGCCGCCGAGCTTCGGGAAGGAGCTCCTTGTCCGGTTTGCGGAAGTGAACATCATCCTCATCCTGCTGCCTCATCAGGGCACCCTGAAGATCATCTTGATGAGACCCTGAATCAGCTGGCACAGATCACTCATCAGATCCAGGAGGCCAGATTAATCCTGCGGGGGCAGCTTAACGAAGCGGAGGCGCTGGCAAGCCAAACGCGTTCGCAGATTGAGCCGTATGCAGATGACGAGCTGCTTGCCGTCAAACTAGCCGGGCAGGAGCAACAAGGATGGATGGAGGCAGCAGTGTCAACGATACCAGCCGCTGATCAACAGTACGATGTAGAAAAGCTGGCTTCAGACACGGCATGGCTCATAAAAGCAGCCGAAACCCAGGCTGCAGCCATCGGGCAATGCCGTACGGAAGCCTCCAAGGTACAGCAGAGCCTCTTCACATGCCAGCAGGAGCTTATGAAACAGAGCGCTGCGCTTGAGAATGGTCAAATGACTTGGAACCAACTTCGGGATCAGCTGGCAGGACTGGAAGCTGAAGCTGAAGGCATTTTAACCTCCTGGCAGGAAGTCAAGCCGGACTTTTCTCTGGAGGAGGCAGCCGTCCGTTTTCAGCTCATGCAAGAGAAGGATGCGGAAGCCGAGTCCATAAAGGAAGGGCTGGAGCGCAGCGTTCCATTTATTGAGGAGAAGAAGCAGGCCGTCCTTCGCTTGGAGCAGCAGCTTCGTGAGCTGGAGAAGCAGCTGATTCAATGGGATGCTCAGCGTGAGGGAAAGGCGGATGGACTGAAGGATAAGGAAGAGCGTCTCCGGGCATGGATCGGCGACCGGTCGGCTGAAGAGCTGCTCGGAGAATGCCGGTCCAGAATGACCCTGCTGAAGGAAGCTGCTGAACAAGCCAGAAGCGAGTGCAGGAAGGCAGAAGAAAAGGCTCAGCATGCAGCCAAGGAAGCGGCTCTTGCAGAACAGGCTGAGAGATCTGCGCAGGAGCAGCACCAAGCTGCCAAGCTTGCCTGGGAGAACCAGCTGGCAGCCTCACCGTTCGCTACGGAGCTTGCCGTCCTGGAAGCCTGTCTAAGTGCGGAAGAAAGTGAACGATGCGCACAGTTAGTGAAAGCCCATCGGGAAGGACAGCGGGAATGGACGCTGAGGCTTCGCGACGTCGAGCAGAAGCTTGGTGCGAGCCCTTTTCATGAAGAGGAGTGGCAACGGTGCACAGCCGAGCTTCAGGCGGCCCGTACAGCCGATGAGGAGGCCCTTCAGGCGAGAGCCCGAGCCGAGCGTGACTTGGAGGACCTGAACAAACGTCACATCCGGTTTATGGAATTGGAAGAGCAGCGTCTTAACCTTCAACGAGAGAGCGAGCGCTTGTCCAAATTGCAGTCCTGCTTGCGTGGAAACGCATTTGTTGAATATATTGCGGAAGAACAGCTGATGCAGGTGAGTCAGTCGGCTTCCCAGCGTCTTCGTTATTTAACCAAGCAGCGCTATTCGCTTGAGGTGGATTCCGGTGGAGGCTTCGTCATTCGGGACGATGCCAACGGCGGCGTCCGGCGTCCGGTATCCACGTTATCGGGCGGCGAGACATTTCTGACCTCATTGGCCTTGGCTTTGGCACTCTCGGCACAGATTCAGCTGCGCGGGCAATATCCGCTGCAGTTCTTTTTCCTCGACGAAGGGTTCGGCACGCTGGATCCGGAGCTGCTGGAAACGGTCATCACCGCGCTTGAGCGGCTCCATACCGATAAGCTGACCGTTGGCATCATCAGTCATGTGCCCGAGCTTCGGGCGCGTCTGCCGCGGAAGCTGGTCGTACGGCCGGCGGAGCAAGCGGGAGCCGGATCGCAGCTTGCGATCGAATCAATGTAGCACGGTTGATGTGATCTAAATCACGGAAACAGCTACATGGCGCTGTTATAGTACAGATAAGCCGACATAGTTAAGAAGCACCGGGCAGGCGCTTGATCATGAGAGATTCCAATCTTTTCCCTTGCTCTCGTGATGAAGCGCCTCCTTACTGGACAGCTGCGTTCCAGTGGTGCTTCTCTTTTTTTGTGTATGCCTTAATGTCATCTCATTGGACGCACTGCCTAATTTCTTATATGATAAAAGCATGTAAACGTATGAAAGGGGTAACCGTGATGGATTGTCTTTTTTGTAAAATCGTAGAGGGGGAGCTTCCTTCCACGAAAGTACTCGAGAATGATAAGGTGCTTGTATTTCAAAACATTAACCCGGAGGCGCCGGTTCATGTTCTGATTATTCCCAAGAAGCATATCGCATCCATGAACGATATTCAGGATGAAGATTTGCTGCTGATTGGCGAGATGCACAAAGCGGCGAAAGAAGCCGCTGCCAAGCTGGGCATTGCGGAGAGCGGTTATCGGTTAATTAACAACTGCGGACCTGATGGGGAACAATCGGTGTTTCATGTGCACTATCATCTGATGGGCGGTCGCCGTTTAGGCGCTTTAACAGGCATTTCGCCCGCGCATACATAACATCAGGCCAATGAAGAAATAGATCAGCCTCGCAGCGGAACGTCGCTGCGGGGTTGTTCCAATTCCTGAGACTATTGTAAAATAGACGCCTAAGGTTGACACCTTATTTCCGTTTGCCCTATAATGAAGTTTGATGAACCGTGTTAATGCTCTTGGACGGTCTGGTCGGAGGGAGGGAAAACTGGTGTCTGAAACTAAAGTTCGCAAAAACGAGACAATTGATGCTGCACTTCGTCGCTTCAAGCGTTCCATTGCTAAAGATGGCGTATTGGCTGAAGTGAAGAAACGCAAGCATTATGAAAAGCCAAGCGTAAAGCGCAAGAAAAAGTCCGAGGCTGCTCGTAAGAGAAAGTTTTAGGAGGATCTGAACTAGCATGAATCTTAGCGAACGATTGAACGAAGATATGAAGCAAGCGATGAAGAGTAAGGACAAGTTCAAACTCTCAACGATTCGAATGGTTCGTTCGACGATAAAAAATCTTGAAATAGATTTGAAACGAAGTTTGGATGACAACGAAGTGCTTGATATTTTTAGTCGTGAAATCAAACAGCGCAAAGATGCCCTCCAAGAATTTGAAAAAGCGGGACGCGACGATCTTGCCGCCGATGCAAAAGCAGAAATTGAGCTCCTAAGCGCCTACCTCCCGGAACAGCTTACTGAAGAAGAAATTAAAGTCATTGTACAGCAGACCATCCAGGAAACCGGTGCTTCTTCAAAAGCCGAGATGGGTAAAGTAATGAGCGCTCTCATGCCGAAAGTTAAAGGGCGTGCAGATGGAAAGCTTGTCAATCAAGTTGTTCAACAATTTCTGTAACAACATAAGTGAAACACCCCTTGTTTTCTCAAGGGGTGTTTTTTCTTTTTATCCGGGGGATGTATTCATGAACCGCCTCTTTGCGATGGTTTTTTCTAAGGATGGGCATACTTTTTGAAACGAAATCGTTTCTGATTCGTAGTAACTACCATATGAGGGCAGATAGATACATATGCTTATGCAAAAGGCAGGTCGCTGAACCCGTTTTGTCGAAGTATAGGGGTACAGATGGCTTAATACGTCGAAAAGGAGGGGAACAGATGAGCAGACCGTTATGGATCCGCAAATTCCTGACATTCACGGCAGCCGTCGTTATGATGCTGATATCGATCGGTATGTATGTAGGTCCGATGAAATCCGCGGTGGCTGCTAACATCGGATCGGTGTATGTCATTCCGGTCAAGCAGCAGATCGAGCGCGGCTTAACCAGCTTCATGGAGCGTGGATTTAAGGAAGCCGAGAAGATGGGGGCCGGACTGATCATCCTGGAAATTGATACGCCGGGAGGCCTGGTCGACCAAGCGGGTAAAATTGCATCCTTGATGAAGGCCAGCGATATTCCGATTGTGGCTTACATCACGGGTGATGCCGCATCTGCTGGGAGTTACATTGCGCTGAACGCAGACAAGATTGCCATGGCGGAAGGCACCATGATTGGCGCGGCTTATATGGTGGATGCCAGGGGGAATCCGATCGAGGATGCCAAGATGGTTTCCTGGTGGAAAACAAGCATGGCGAGTGCCGCTGAAGCTTCAGGTCGAAATCCGGAGATTGCCAAGGGGATGGCTGATCTCAAGATGAAGATTGATCTACCTGACATCGGATTGACAAAGCAACCCGGGGAGATCATATCGTTGACGCATGATGAAGCGCTGAAGACGGGTTATGCGGATACGATTGCGAACAGCACAGAAGAAGTCATCACGTGGATGGACTACTCCACGCAGGACATATTTCGGATGGAGCAGACCTTCTCAGAGAAGCTGGCTACCTTCCTCACGCATCCCGGTGTCATGGCGCTCCTGCTCTTCATCGGTATTGCAGGTGTCATTATCGAAGTGATAGTTCCGGGTTTTGGTGTGCCGGGAATTCTAGGGGTGACCGCATTTGTGCTGTATTTCTTCGGTAACCAGGTCGCAGGATTTGCCGGTTGGGAGAACTGGCTGCTGTTTGTGATCGGTATCGTGATGCTGGCGATGGAGCTGTTTGTGCCAAGCTTCGGGATACTGGGCATCATAGGATCAGCCAGCTTGATTGCCGGCGTTGTTATGGCGGCCTACAGCACGTCTCATGTGGCTCTGTCCCTAGGTATTGGGGCGGCTTGTGCTCTGGTGGCTATCATCGTGGTCGCTCTCGTATTTAAGGAACGGGGAATATGGCGGAAGTTCATACTCAGTGACAGCTTATCGAAGGAGCAGGGGTATGTTCCGAATGAAGACCGGGATGTACTTATCGGTCTGGTCGGCACATCGATCACGCCGCTGCGACCGGCTGGAACGATGGAGCTTGAGGGACGACGCCTTGATGTAGTTACCCTTGGAGGTTTTATCGATTCCGGTCGTCCGGTCCGTGTCATCAAGACGGACGGCACCAGAATTGTCGTAGAGGAAGAAAAAGGGTGAACCTCGTCACAGAATTGTGTAGTATTAAAAGGGCTAATGTTTAAGCGTTCAAGTGAGAAGCGTAAATATTTTAAAAATGGAGGGTGAAGTAAATATGGATGGTTCTTTGATACCAGTACTACTAATCGGGGTTGTCGCGATCATTGTGCTAAGCGTGTTTTTCAGTTTCTTTCCGTTAATGCTCTGGATCTCGGCGATCGCTTCCGGCGTTCGCATCGGGATTATTACGTTGGTGGCCATGCGACTGCGGCGCGTAACGCCGAGCCGGATCGTGAATCCGCTCATCAAGGCGACAAAAGCAGGTCTAGGCCTGAATATTAACCAACTCGAGAGTCACTATCTCGCTGGCGGTAACGTTGACCGGGTGGTTAATGCCTTGATTGCAGCCCAGCGTGCGAATATTCCGCTCGAATTCGAAAGAGCTGCTGCGATTGACCTGGCAGGACGCGATGTTCTGCAGGCTGTTCAGATGAGCGTTAACCCGCGTGTTATCGAGACACCGGTTGTAGCAGCTGTTGCTAGAGACGGTATTGAAGTGAAGGTTAAGGCTCGTGTTACCGTTCGTGCCAACATTGACCGTTTGGTCGGGGGTGCTGGCGAAGAGACGATTATTGCTCGTGTCGGCGAAGGGATCGTAACGACGGTAGGTTCCAGTAATTCGCATAAAGATGTTCTTGAAAATCCGGATCTGATTTCGAGAACGGTTTTGTCCAAGGGACTCGACGCGGGAACAGCATTTGAAATTCTGTCCATCGATATCGCGGACGTGGATGTAGGCAAAAACATCGGCGCGTACTTGCAGACCGAACAGGCGGAAGCCGATAAGCGTATTGCCCAGGCGAAGGCGGAAGAACGCCGCGCGATGGCGGTAGCCCAAGAGCAAGAGATGAAGGCTCGCGTCGTAGAGATGAGAGCACGCGTTGTGGAATCGGAATCCCAAGTTCCGCTGGCTATGGCTGAAGCGCTTCGCAGCGGCCAATTGGGCGTGATGGATTATATGAACCTGAAGAATATCGAAGCCGACACGCAGATGAGGGGTTCCTTCGGTAAGATGGGTGAGAATAATGACAATTCCGGAGACAACAAAACCAAGTAACGATGAGGTGAGCCTATAGTGAGCTGGTTAATCGAAAATTTTTACATTGTAGCTGTTATAGGCTTCTTCATCATCTCCGCCCTCGGAAGACGCGGGAAGAACCCTGAGGAGGGGAAGAATCCCCGTATGCCGTCCTTCGGCGGCGAAGGGGACCGTCCTGCAAGACCGGGGCAGCAGCGGCCTGAAGCAAGACGGGTACAGACGACTCCGCAAGTCTCCCGTCCGGCACCTGTTCAGGAAAGCACCCGGATCGAGCGGATGGATGAAGAAGAAATGGATACCGGCAACGGATACTCTCTTGAACATCAAGAGATTGACCGAGCCAGACGTGAGGAAGAGATGAGGTCTCGACCTGACAGCATAGATCATAGACTCGAGATGATGGAGAAGGATTTGAACCGAATTCACTCGAATTTGAACCGGATGACCATCGCATTACCTGAAACGGTTGTCGAAAGCCGGGATGAAGATCATGAACAGTCCAGGGGCAGTGGATCGTTTCTTGCAGAGCAAGCTCGAAACGGCATTGTTTGGGCCGAAATTCTGGGAACTCCGCGTGCCAAGCGCCCCATGAATCCTCGTCGTTAATTTGGCGGTTTCTTAAGGGACATTCGACCCGATTACTTGAATAAGATATGCGTAAAAATACAATTCATAGATTCATAGAAGCGGGAGACCGCCTTGTCGGATTTTTTTGACGGGGCGGTCTTTTTACTTTTGATCTCATAAAACGGCTTTCTGGGGCATAAGGTGTACAGTACAGGAAGGGGGAAAGTCTCCATATGTCCCGCATCAGCCGCAAGCTGCAGAAATGGACCCAAGAAATGCTTGATTTGCCACAGGACCTGTTATTTGATTTGCCGCGGTTGACCCTGATTGGCAATAAAGAGCTGCATATCGAAAATCATCGCGGAGTCCGGCATTTTTCCGAGGAACGACTTGTGTTGTCTTTAACGCAGGGGTCTTTGGAGATTTCGGGGACCGGACTTGCGATTCAGGCTATTCAAAGCCATGAAGTGACCATCATTGGCACCATTCATCATATTCAATACATAGGAACGGGGGAGAAACCGTGAAAATTCCGACGATGATCCATCTTCGAGGATATGTGAAGCTCGCTGTTCGCGGTGAGCATGTGGAAGCATTCATCAATTCATTGGCGGAGGCGGGGATTCCGGTTTGGGATGTAACACCGACAGGGGCCTACTCAGCAGAGCTTAAGCTGCTGCTGAAGGATTTCAAAGGGCTCCGTCCACTGTTAAAACGGACAGGCTGCCGTACGCGGATCAAGGGGCGTTACGGATACCCCTTCAAAGCCCGCCGCGTGTTGAAACGCAAAGCGTTTGTTATCGGCGTTGTTGCGTTTTTTATGATCCTGCTCACGCTTTCCTCGATGGTGTGGAACGTGGAAGTCGAGGGGAATGAAACGATCGCTTCGGAGGATGTGCTTGATGCGGCCAAGTTGGAAGGCATTTATCCGTTTCAATGGATATTCAAGCTGCAATCGATGGACAAGCTGTCCGGGAATATGACCGCCCGCCTCCCGGGGACTTCATGGGTAGGGGTGGAACGCAACGGGACGCGCGCATTCGCATACAGATCGTAGAGGCGGCCGTACCGGAGAAACCGCCGCTCCAGAGTCCGAGGCATCTAATCAGTACGCAGGACGCTGTGATCACCCATATTTACGCCGAGAAGGGGGTCCCTAAAGTAGGGATTAACAGCCGGGTGAAGAAAGGCGACATTCTGATTTCCGGTGTCCTTGGGGACGAGGAAAATTCGGAACGAATTGTAGCCAAAGGGGAAGTGAAAGGCCTTGTATGGCATGAATACGATATCGAAATCCCATTGGTGAAGACCCATAAGGTGTATACGGGGGAAGGAAAGAAGCGTTCGTATATCGTATTTGGCGATCGGGCCGTCCAGCTGTGGGGATACGGGGATATTCCGTTTTCGCAGCAGGAGACCTTGACCTTCTATGATCCGCTTACGTGGAGGACGCGCGTGCTTCCGCTGGGCTGGATGACGGAAAAAATCATGGAGGTTACCGAGGTGCAGCGGACCATAAGCGAGGATGAAGCGAAAAAAGAGGGAATCGAGGGGGCACGCCGGGATATTTTGGCGAAATATGGGACCGATTCGAGATTTGTAAGCCAAAAAATTTTGCATGATAAGAAAGAGAATGGTAAAGTTTATATGAAAGTGCTTTTTGAGGTGGAAGAGACCATCGCGAAAGAACTTCCCATAGTATACGATCAAGGAGAATGAGGCTATTTGTCACAGCAAACGACCAGCATTCAAATTTTACTTCAAAGCGCGTCAGAAGGTCTGTCATTATTCGGACCACAAGATACATTTCTGAAATTAATCGAAAAAGAAATTCCTGCGACGATAGATTCACGGGAAGCGGTCATCACGATTCGTGGGCAACATCGAAATGTGGAGAGTCTTCAGCAGCTGTTTGAAGTGCTGCTCCAGCTTGTGCGCAACGGCTACATTTTGACCGAACGTGATATCCTTTATGCTGTAGAACTCGCCAAGGATCTGAGAGCTGATCAATTGCTGGATCTGTACAAGGGCGAAATCACGACAACCTTCAAGGGCAAGCCTATTCGTGTAAAAACCATCGGTCAGAAGCACTATGTGACCACCATCAAAAAGCGGGATGTTGTATTCGGTATCGGTCCTGCCGGAACAGGGAAAACCTACTTGGCCGTCGTTCTGGCTGTTGCCGCGCTGAAGGAAGGATCCGTCAAACGGATCATTCTGACAAGGCCGGCAGTAGAGGCCGGAGAGAGTCTAGGCTTCCTGCCGGGTGATCTGCAGGAGAAGGTTGATCCTTACCTCAGACCGCTGTACGATGCCTTATACGATGTTATGGGCCCGGATCAAACGGCCAAGGCGCTGGAGCGTGGGTTGATTGAAATTGCGCCGCTTGCTTACATGCGCGGGCGGACGCTGGATGATTCATTTATTATTTTGGACGAAGCACAGAACACCACGCCGGAACAGATGAAGATGTTTCTGACACGGCTTGGATTCGGCTCGAAGATGGTCATTACAGGGGACGTGACCCAGATTGACCTGCCGCGGGGCAAGAAATCAGGACTTATCGAAGCTAAAACGATATTAAGCGGTATTGAGGAAGTCGGATTCGTCTATTTTGCCGAACAGGATGTTGTACGTCACTCTTTAGTACAAAAAATTATCGTCGCTTATGATAAAGCAGCAGAAAACCAAGATTAAAGGGGATTGTCGCAATGGCCTCCAAAGAACCATCGACGGACAAGTCCATATGGGGTAAAAACAGCGGATGGAAATATAGCGTGGCAACACGCTATATTCTGTTTTTGCTGCTTGCGTTGCTATTTTATATCAGTCTAGCATCCAAGCTTTTGCCGGAACGCTATGACATCCAGGTTAATACGAAAAGCGAAAAAAACATTGTGTCTCCCGTGCAAATTGAGGACAGCAAGGCAACGCTTCAGGCGCAGGAGCAAAAGGCGGAAGCCGTTCAACCCGTTTACTCCTATATCCCTCTTCGGAGTGATGTTCTGGTTTCCCAGATTCTGGACAGAATTGAACAGCTTAATCAGGATGTAGACGTATCTACTCAGGAAAAAATCGGTATTTACCGAGTTGAAATTCCGCAGAGAGCAGAGCAATTTGTACGAAATTACCTGTCTGCAAACAGTACAAACGAAGCATATTCCCCGGAACTGCTGGAAGAAATGCGTCAAGCCATTGAGGAACAAACCTATCAGATTCCAGAGGAAACTTTTATTAAGATACCGCGATTGAATTTGGAGGATATTCCTCAAATGAAATCAACCGCTCGTGATATCGTTTCCAGGCTGATCTTGAATGAAATGGTAGATGCGCAAACGGGTAGAGCACGGGTTCCAGAGATGGTAAGTACAAGCAACCTGGATGATCGTACAGCCAGGGAAGTCGTTCAAGAATTGGCTCGTTTAGCTATTACGCCTAATAAGTTTTTGGACGAGGTGGCGACGAAGGAAGCCAAGGTTGCAGCCCGTGAAGAAGCAGACCCTGTCTATATTAAACAAGGGGATATCCTCGTGGCGAAGGGTCAGCTTATCACGCCGGAGCTGTACGAGCTGCTTGGTAAAAATGGCCTGCTGAAGGACGATATTAATTACTGGCCGGAGCTGGGAGTTCTTCTCCTGTCTGTCCTGCTGTCGCTGGGCATACTGACTTTCATAAGACAGTCGGAACCTGGCAAATTTAAATACAACAACTCGCAGCTGTTAATGCTGGTCCTGGTGTATGTGATCACGCTGATTCCGATGCATTTGACCGCATTTCTGCAAAGCGATTCCCAGATGTATGTTGGATATCTTGCGCCTGTTGCGATTGGCGCGATTCTGGTTACCCTGCTGCTGGAAACCTCGCTGGCCTATTTCAGCGTCATCATTTTCAGCATCATGGCAAGTGTCATATTGAATGTCCAGGGCGAATTGTTTGACTTCAAATTCGGGTTATTCGCAGCCGTGACTTCCTGCGTGGCGATCTTCTCGATTCACCGCGCGAGCCAGCGGTCGACGATGCTGAAGGGCGGCATTATGGCTTCTCTATTTGGCGCATTGATCGTGTTTATCATGCTGCTGCTAAATAACGATACGTGGACCACGAGTGAAACGCTGTATTCGATCGGTTTTGCGATCGCGGGCGGATTGCTGACGGCCATCCTGGTCATCGGATTAATGCCGTTCTTCGAAGTCACCTTCGGTATTCTGTCGGCACTGAAGCTGGTTGAATTATCGAACCCGAACCATCCGCTGCTCCGTAAACTGTTGACGGAGACGCCGGGCACTTATCATCACAGTGTCATGGTCGGAAACTTGTCCGAAGCGGCGGCGGAAGCGATTGGCGCCAACGGACTGCTGTGCCGCGTCGGATCCTACTATCATGATATTGGAAAAACCAAGCGTCCGATCTATTTTATCGAGAATCAGAACAATATGGAGAACCCGCATGACTCCATTGAACCGAAGCTGAGCAAATCCATTATCGTTGCACACGCAAGGGATGGCGTGGAAATGCTCAAGGAGTACAAGCTGCCTAAACCGATACGAGATATCGCAGAGCAGCATCATGGCACAACGTTTTTACACTATTTTTATCATAAAGCGGTTCGCCAGGCGGAGGAGCAGAGCATAGAACTGGATTTCACCGAAGATGATTTCCGTTATCCAGGGCCGAAGGCTCAATCCAAGGAATCCGCGATTGTCGGCATAGCCGACAGCGTGGAAGCGGCTGTTCGTTCATTGCGTAAACCGACGGTGGAACAGGTTGAATCGATGATCGAGAAGATCATCAAAGGCCGCCTGGATGACCACCAGTTTAATGATTGCGATTTAACGATGAAGGAACTGGACATTAAAGGAAACGGTGATGGGGATTTTCCATTCCCGGATCGAGTATCCTGAGGATGTGAAGCGTCCCAAGCCGACAGCGCCAAATGGTGATAACCCGACCGCTTCCGAGACATCGGCAACGAGTGAGGAACAGAGAAGGAGCGTATAAGAATGAGCCTGCAGCTGGCATGGAATAATGAACAAGAGGATTTTCAGATTAGCGAGGATTTGATCGCCTTGCTTGAAGTGATTCTTCAGAAGGCCGGAGAGGCTGAAGGCGTTACCGACGGCGAGGTTGATCTGACTTTCGTCGATGATAAACAGATCCATGAATTGAACCGGGAGTACCGGGGAATCGATCGTCCGACCGACGTCCTCTCCTTTGCGATGAATGAGCTTACGAACGATGAGCTCGAGATCATTTATGAGCTTGAAGAAGGAGAAGAACTGGAGAGCGTGCCGGATGTTCTGGGTGATATCATTATCTCGGTCCCTCGGGCGAAGCTGCAAAGCGAAGAATACGGTCATTCCTTGGAACGGGAACTCGGTTTTCTGTTTGTTCACGGATTTCTGCATTTGCTCGGATATGATCATCAGGATGAGGCGAGCGAAGCGGAAATGATGGGCAAGCAGGAGGCTGTACTTGCAGAAGTAGGATTGACAAGATAGTGAAGCCGCACAGACAATCGTTATACAGGGCATTTGGGTGCGCGATCCGCGGCATCTTGACGGCTGTACAAACGGAACGCAATATGAAAATCCACATTGCTGCTGCCTTGATTGTATTCATCGCAGCAGCTTTGCTGCAATTGGACCGAATGAGCTGGTTGTTTTTGGTATTGGCGATTGCCCTCGTATTTATCGCGGAGCTGGTGAATACTGCGGTAGAGGCCATTATCGATCTGATCTCGCCAGAAGAACATGTTTTAGCTCGGGTGGCTAAGGACACAGCAGCCGGTGCAGCGTTAGTTGCAGCGGTGTTTGCCGTCGTAATTGGCATTCTGGTCTTCTATGAACCGGTATGGGAATGGATACAATCAATGACAAGTTGAACATTAGGAGGAACTGGATATGGATGCAGGATTGTTAATGCAGGAAGCGATTAAAGCACGTACGCGGGCTTACATACCCTATTCAACATTTGGTGTAGGGGCGGCTCTGCTCGATTCGCGCGGAGAGGTACATCTTGGGTGTAATGTTGAGAATGCCGCATACGGTCCTACCAATTGCGCTGAACGCACGGCATTGTTCCGTGCGATTGCCGATGGTCATGAAGCAGGGAGCTTCCAGGCGATTGCCATCGTTGCTGATACAGATGGCCCGTGCACGCCGTGTGGGGTATGCCGGCAAGTGCTGGTGGAGCTGTGTAAACCCGATATGAAGGTGATCATGGGGAATATGAAGGGTGACATCAAGGAAACGACCGTCAGTGAACTGCTGCCGGGCGCGTTTGGTCCTTGGGATTTAAACAAACAGTAAGTTTGCAATTGAACAGGATCGAACCAAGGTTTCAGAAACAACATGTAGATACAGGACAGTAGCGGAGGAATGGTATGCAAAAAAAACAATTTAAGTCCGGGTTTGTGGCTATTATCGGTAGACCGAATGTAGGGAAATCAACGCTGATGAACCAGGTGATCGGTCAAAAGATTGCCATCATGTCGGACAAACCGCAAACAACAAGAAATAAAATTCATGGCGTTTATACGACCAACGAATCCCAAGTGGTTTTTCTGGATACACCGGGCATTCATAAACGTCAATCCAAGCTTGGGGATTACATGAACCAGACCGCTTTAAGCACGCTGGGTGAGGTTGAAGCCGCGTTGTTTCTGGTAGACGCTTCCGAGGGCATCGGCGGGGGAGACCGTTACATCGCCGAGCAGCTGCAGAAGATCAAGACTCCGATCATCCTGGTCATGAACAAAATCGATAAGATTGAGCCGCCCGCTCTGCTCCCACTGATTGAGCAGTATCGGAAGCTGCATGATTTTGCAGAGATCGTCCCGATTTCCGCCAAGCTCGGCAACAATGTCGACACGCTTCTTGAACAAATTCAGAAGTACTTGCCTCCAGGCCCGCAGTATTATCCTGAAGACCAAGTGACGGATCATCCGGAGCAGTTCGTGTGCGCAGAGCTGATTCGCGAGAAAATTTTGCACATGACAAGAGAGGAAGTTCCTCACTCCATTGCGGTTACGATTGAGGATATGCGGGTGGAGGAGAACGGAACCGTATATATTTCAGCCGTGATTTTTGTGGAACGCGACTCCCAAAAGGGTATCATTATCGGCAAGCAGGGTGCTCTGTTAAAAGAGGTTGGCAGACAAGCCCGTCAGGACATTCAAAGACTGCTTGGGTCCAAGATTTTCTTGGAGCTCTGGGTTAAAGTTAAAAAAGATTGGCGTAACCAAGAACGCGTTCTTCGCGATCTCGGATTTCACCGTGGGGAATAATAGAGCCGCTGTGCAAATTCGAGGCAAATCATACACGGCAGCCGCCTGCCAACAATTGCATTTCATAAATCTGCTCTAGGCGCACATCCTAATTTTCGTAGATGCGAAACGCCATTTCCGAAGAGAGGATGAATACGAATGCGAGATTTTTCGTGGAAGTATTTTGCGATGACTGGAGATGTCGATGCGTATTTGCTGTATAAGGAAACCGAGGGTGAGTCGGTTCTTACAGCTGCATCCGTTGAAGATGAGGCGGCCCCGCATGAAGAAGACGAGTAATCATTGGTTGTTCCAGGAATGGTTGGGGGAAAGCGCATGCTATATCGGGCGGAAGGGATCGTCATCCGCAGCATGGACTACGGCGAAGGGAACAAAATCATTACACTTTGCACCAAAGAATCGGGCAAGGTAGGCGTGCTGGTCAGAGGAGCCAAGAAGGTGAAAAGCCGTCATGCTGCTCTGACGCAGCTGTTTACTTATGGAGAATATGTGTTCTTCCGGAATGGTACCGGGCTCGGCAATTTGAACGCCGGTGAGATTATGGAATCTCACCACGGGCTCAGGGAGGATCTTATCAAAGCCGCCTATGCTTCTTATGCCTGCGAGCTCTTGGATCGGGTGCTGCAGGATGAGGAGACGGGCGCTTTTTGGTTTCATCAGCTCAAAGCCTGCCTGGAAGCCCTTCAGGAGGATAAGGATCCCCAAATTATCATCAATCTGTATGAGATGAAAATTTTGCAAGCGGCAGGGTACGGGCCGGAGCTGGATGTTTGCATTTCATGCAATCAATCCAGAAAAGACGAGGATATGCTGGTGAGTCCCCGCCTTGGCGGCGTCCTGTGCCGTTACTGCAAACATCTGGATCCGCCGGCAATGGCGATCTCGCCCAGAACGCTGAAGCTGCTGCGCCTGTTTGGACGGCTGGATTTAAGACGGTTGGGCAATGTGGATGTGAAGGACGAAACGAAGGCCGAGCTCAAAAAGGTTATGCGAGCTTTGATGGATATGCAGCTTGGGCTGCGTTTGAAATCGCAAAATTTTTTGGATCAAATGGACAAGTATGATATTTGACGTAAGATATAGAATGAGGTATTATATTTATCAGTTTATTAGTTTTTTGAATACTGACATGCATTGAACGGGAAAGTAGTGAATAGTCGATCCGTGAAAGCGAGCCGGGGGTGGTGGAAGCCTGGTAGGAGATATTCATGAACAGGGCACCCGGGAGCATGATGAAACGATAAAGTGGGCTTTGCTGATCGCTGAAGACTAAGATTATGTCTGCGACGCAGCAGGGCCAAGTAGGGTGGAACCGCGGGAAGCTACAGCTCTCGTCCCTATGTCTGTACAACAGGCGTAGGGCGAGAGCTTTTTGTTGTACAGAGAATCGATAGGCATGGTGGAATGAATTTGAAAAAGAATGTAAAGGAGCTAAAAATCATGAATTTCCAGCAGATGATTTTGACGCTGCAGCAATTTTGGGCGGAACAGAATTGTATCATCGTGCAGCCGTACGACACGGAAAAGGGTGCAGGTACAATGAATCCGATGACGTATTTGCGTTCGATCGGACCCGAGCCCTGGAATGTGGCTTATGTGGAGCCTTCCCGTCGCCCGGCTGACGGCCGTTATGGAGAGAATCCGAACCGTCTGTATCAGCATCACCAATTTCAGGTCATTTTGAAACCTTCACCGGACAATATTCAAGAGCTGTATTTGGAGAGCTTGAAGCGTCTTGGCATCAATCCGCTCGATCATGACATCCGTTTTGTTGAGGACAATTGGGAAGCGCCGACGCTTGGTGCATGGGGCCTTGGCTGGGAAGTTTGGCTGGATGGTATGGAAATTACGCAGTTTACGTACTTCCAGCAGGTTGGCGGCATCGACGCAAGTCCAGTCGCTGTAGAGATTACCTATGGTATGGAGCGTCTTGCATCCTATATCCAGGATAAAGAGAATGTGTTTGATCTGGAGTGGGTAGACGGCATCACCTATGGAGACGTATTCCATCAGCCGGAATTCGAGCATTCGAAGTACACTTTTGAAGTGTCCGACGTTAAAATGCTGTTTACGCTGTTTAACATGTATGAAGAAGAAGCGAATAAAGCGATGAACCAAAATTTGGTATTTCCGGCGTACGACTATGTTCTAAAATGCTCCCACACGTTTAACCTGCTGGATGCCAGAGGCGCGATCAGCGTAACGGAGAGAACGGGATACATTATGCGCGTGCGAAACCTGGCTCGTCAGGTTGCAGCCACGTATTTGGAAGAGCGCGAGAAGCTGGGCTTCCCGCTGATTAAGAAAGGGGGCGCAGACCATGTCTAAGGATTTATTGTTTGAAATCGGTCTGGAAGAAGTCCCGGCGAGATTTCTGCGCGCCGCGATGGAACAGCTTCAGGACAAATTGGTCAAATGGCTGGATGCTTCCAGAATCGGGCATGGAGAAGTAACGGCATATGCTACGCCGCGCCGCTTGGCGGTATGGGTACAGAACGTTGCGGATAAACAAGAAGACGTCAGCGAGGAAGTGAAGGGGCCTTCCCGCAAGATCGCGTTGGATGATAGCGGACAGTGGAGCAAGGCAGCGCTTGGTTTTGCAAAAAGCCAGGGCGTTGATCCCGAGAGTTTTACGTTTAAGGAGCTCGGCGGGGTAGAGTATATCTATGTGACGAAAAACAGTGTCGGGGTGGATACGAAGTCGATCCTGCCTGAAGGACTACTTGGCATTTTGACTTCGATGACCTTCCCGAAAAATATGCGCTGGGGCGCGCACGAATTTAAATTCGTTCGTCCGATTAAGTGGATGGTCGCTCTGCTCGGCAGTGAGACCATAGATCTGGAAATTACGGGCGTGAAAGCTGGGAACGTGACCCGTGGACATCGTTTCCTTGGCGGAGAGGCCGTTATTCCTGAGGCATCGGCTTATCGCGACGTATTGCGCGAGCAGCATGTCATCGTGGACGTGAATGAACGCCAAGAGATGATTGTGTCGCAGATCCAGGCATTGGCCCAAGAGAAAGATTGGAATATCGCCATCAAGGATGATTTGCTTGAAGAGGTATTATTCCTTGTAGAGACGCCAACCGTGCTGTACGGATCATTCGACTCCTCATTCCTCCATATTCCGCAGGAAGTATTGATTACTTCCATGCGTGAGCACCAGCGGTATTTCCCTGTGCTGGATAAGCAAGGACAATTGCTTCCGTTCTTTGTCACGGTGCGCAGCGGGGACAGCCGTTCCCTGGACGTTATCGCTAGAGGAAATGAGAAGGTGCTGCGAGCCCGTTTGTCGGACGCGAAATTCTTCTATGAGGAAGATCAGAAGCTTCAGATCAAAGACGCCCTATCGAAGCTGGAGAGCATCGAGTCGTGCGGCCGATATTTGCAAATTCGATCTGGTGACCCAGATGGTTTACGAATTCCCTGAACTGCAGGGTGTAATGGGTGAGGATTACGCAAGAAAAGCCGGTGAGAAGGAGCAGGTGGCCAAAGCGGTGTTTGAGCATTACCAGCCTCGCTTCGCCGGTGACGCGGTGCCTTCCACCTCGGTCGGATCCATCGTGAGCATTGCGGATAAAATCGACACGATCGTGGGCTGCTTCTCCATCGGCATCATTCCGACAGGCTCCCAGGACCCTTACGCGCTGCGCCGTCAGGCGGCGGGCATCGTTCAGATTATCCTGGAGCACAAACTCCCGGTAACGTTATCGGATGTCTTCGGTGTGGCCCTGGAGGTTCACGAGAACATTCGCGTATTGAAACGCTCGACGGACGAAATCCGTAAGGACCTTAAAGAATTCTTCGGACTTCGCGTGAAGAAGCTTCTGTCCGAAGATCAGCGTTATGATGTGGTGGATGCCGTAATTACCGCAGGATTTGATCATGTGGTGTCGGTTGTATCCCGCGGTCATGCGCTGATGGATGCTGTCGATCATGTCCAAGACTTCAAAACGACGGTAGAATCCTTCAACCGGGTTAGCAATTTGGCTGCCAAGGCCGGCAAGGCTGCTGTCAATCCTGAATTGTTTACGGAAACGGAAGAAGGCAAGCTGTACGAAGCTTGGAACGCGATTCGCGACGATTATCATGCTGCGCTGCAAGCTGCTGACGGCGAACGTTCATTGTCCTTGCTGGGTGGACTCAAAGAACCGATTACCGGATTCTTCGACTCCGTAATGGTCATGGCAGAGGATGAAGCGGTTCGGGCCAATCGTCTCGCACTGCTCTCCGGTATCGATGGAGATTTGAAGCGATACGCCGATTTCACGAAATTGGTGTGGTAGTAGTGACAGCATGATTTTACTAATGGTATAATGCATTGTTCAGTGAAAGCGACAGCCCGCGGTTATGCACGGGATGGCGCTTTCGCTATGAACGGCCTGAATCAAGCAAGTGCTGGGTCATTGTTTATTTGAAGAGATAAGAAGGTATAAGCTTCAGAGGCTTACCATCCTTATCTCGCAAGAAAAACTTCCGCTATACGCGGTCTGTCTTCTGTGAAAGTACGACGATAGACGTTTTTCTTAGAAGAAGGATTTTAATCTGCCAAAGACGTATATAATAATATACAGCGTAAAGATGAATCCAAGATTAACGATAAGAGCCGGTGATGCGAATGAACGAAAGCAACTCCATTTCGATTGTGGTTGACGGTGATGCATGTCCAGTCAAGAAGGAAATCGCAGAGACAGCTCGTACATTTCGTGTGCCGGTACTGCTTGTTTCTTCCTATGATCATCTGCAGCAGGCAGAAGAAGGGGTTACGACGGTCCAGGTGGATCGGAGTGATCAAAGTGCGGACCTATACATCGCTAACCACATATCCAGGGGGGATATCGTGGTAACGCAGGATTATGGACTGGCTGCACTTGCGCTTGCCAAATCATGCCATGTGATATCCTTTCGTGGTCGTATTTTCCATAATGCGGATATCGATTTCATGCTGGATTCCCGTCACCATCTGGCTAAGGCGAGGAAGCAAGGAAAGTATGGCAAAGGGCCCAAAAAGCTGCTTGACGAAGACCGGAGTTTTTTTCAACATAAACTGACAAAACTTTTGCATGAATTGCAGGAGAATGTCCACCCGTAGCGAATACTATTTACGTGCCAAAAGAGATGAAGGTGGTTTGGATGAGTACCGGACAAGGTAATATTCCGGATGATGTCATTGAGGAAGTACTGGCCAAGAGCGATATTGTGGACACGGTCAGCAAATACGTGCATCTTACCAAACAGGGGAAATACCTGAAGGGCTTGTGCCCGTTTCACTCAGAGAAGACTCCTTCCTTTACGGTTACACCGGAACGCCAAATCTTTTACTGCTATGGTTGCGGTAAGGGCGGAAACGCCATTAAATTTAGAATGGAAATCGAAGGATTTTCTTTTCCCGAAGCCGTAAAGACAATGGCAGAAGAGAATGATATCTCGTTGCCGGAAGGTCAAGGAGTTCCCGTAATTCCTCGTAATCCGGAAAAAGAACGTTTGCTTGAAGCCTATGAGCTTAGCGCCAAGCTGTACCATTTCCTGCTTAAGAACACGGAGCATGGTACGGAAGCCATGAAGTATTTACGATCCCGCGGAATGAGCGACAAAATGATTGACCAGTTCCAAATCGGTTATGCTCCTGATCGTTGGGACACGCTTGTACAATTCCTGACGAAGCGATCCTTTGACTTGAAAGAGATGGAAAAGGGCGGTTTATTATCCGCAAGAAATGAACAGGAAGGCTATCTCGACCGTTTTCGCGGACGCATCATGTTTCCGATACATGACCGCAGCGGCAAGGTCATCGCGTTTGCTGGCAGAATACTGGGGGACGGTCAACCGAAGTACCTGAATTCCCCGGAGACACTTCTATTTAATAAGAGCCGCACACTGTACAACCTGCACCAGGCCAAAACATCCATACGCAAATTGCGTCAAGTTCTGTTATTCGAAGGTTACGGCGATGTGATTTCGTCATGGGAAGCAGGACTACAGAATGGTGTGGCAACCATGGGAACCTCTCTAACGGAAAACCAAGTGGCAATCATGAAATCGGTGGCTGAAGAAGTTGTTGTTGTCTATGACGGTGATAAAGCCGGCATGGCTGCTGCGTTAAAAGTCATTCCAATGCTGGAAGGCGTTGGTCTCAGAGTACGAATCGCTTTGGTGAACGAAGGAATGGACCCGGATGATTATATCCGCAAATTCGGTGCCGAGCGTTTCAGGCATGTAGTAGAAACAGCTGTTTCAACAACAAAATTTAAACTTATATATCTGAAGAAAAACCATATACTGCTAGAAGAAGATGGTAAGATTGCGTACGCCAAAGAGGCATTGCCCATTATCGCCGTACTGAATTCCTCGACTGAACGAGAAGTTTACTTGAGGGAGTTGTCCTCCGAGCTTCATCTTTCCTACGAGAGTCTTAAGCAGGATTGCAATCTGCTTCGGCAATCGATGCAAAAAAAGATGGGCGATGGGGATAATAAGGAAAAAAGGTGGAATAATGGTAGGCATAAAAAAGGGCGCCAGCCCGCCCCGGTACTTCTGCCTGCTTACCATGCTGCAGAGCGGCGGCTGCTGTCGCTGATGCTGCAGGATGCGGAGGCCGCGCGATACGTTGGCGATCGCCTGGGAGAAGCGTTTAATATTGAGGATCATGCGGCAATTGCTGCTTATCTATATGCTTTTTACGCACAGGGTAAATCTCCGGATATCAGCCGTTTCATGTCATCGCTCCACGACGATCGTTTGGAAATGACGGTCAGCTCGATCATGATGATGGAAGCACCAGCCGAGTGGAATGTTCAAGTGCTCGATGATTGCATACGTGAGGTGCTGAAATTTCCGCAGCAGAGAGAGATCGACCAGAAAAAAGAAGAGATGATTAAAGCGGAGCGCTCAGGAGATTTTTTGCGAGCCGCACAAATTGCAAGTGAGATTATCGCCCTAGAAAGACAATGAGGCCCCGCGCATTGCTGTTTCTAGGGAGGAGGGAGTCGAATGATGGCGAATGATCAGCATACTGAACTAGAAACGGAATTTACGCTGGATCAAGTCAAGGATCAGTTGATTGAACAGGGTAAAAAGAGATCCGTATTGAGCTATAAAGATATTATGGAGAAATTATCGCCATTTGATCAGGATACGGAGCAGATGGAAGAGTTCTATGAGCAGCTGGCCGACCTGGGTATCGATGTAGTTAATGAGAATGATGAAGAGGGTACTCACCGGCAAGCGGGAGATTCCGAATCCCATGATAATGAGGATTTTGGGTTTGACGACGATCTTTCGCTGCCTCCTGGGATCAAGATTAACGACCCGGTACGGATGTACTTGAAGGAAATTGGCCGGGTTCCGCTGTTGTCAGCAGATGATGAGATTGAACTTGCCAACCGGATTGAACAGGGAGATGAGGAAGCCAAGCGCCGTCTGGCTGAAGCCAACCTGCGTCTCGTTGTAAGTATCGCGAAGCGTTACGTCGGACGAGGAATGCTGTTCCTGGATTTGATTCAGGAGGGCAACATGGGCTTGATCAAAGCCGTGGAGAAGTTCGATTACAAAAAGGGTTTCAAATTCAGTACGTATGCGACTTGGTGGATTCGCCAAGCGATCACGCGCGCTATTGCTGACCAGGCCCGTACCATCCGAATTCCCGTGCATATGGTCGAGACCATCAACAAACTGATTCGTGTATCCAGACAGCTTCTGCAGGAGCTCGGACGTGAGCCTTCGCCGGAGGAAATTGCTGCCGAGATGGAACTCAGTGTTGAGAAAGTCCGGGAGATTATGAAAATCGCCCAGGAGCCGGTTTCGCTGGAAACGCCGATCGGTGAAGAAGATGATTCCCACCTCGGAGATTTCATCGAGGATCAGGAAGCACTCGCTCCTGCTGACGCAGCAGCTTACGAGCTTCTGAAGGAACAGCTCGAAGATGTGCTGGATACGCTGACAGAGCGCGAGGAGAATGTGCTTCGTCTTCGTTTCGGACTCGATGATGGCCGCACCAGAACACTGGAAGAGGTCGGCAAAGTGTTCGGTGTTACCCGCGAACGGATTCGACAGATTGAAGCGAAAGCGCTCCGTAAGCTTCGTCACCCGAGCCGCAGCAAACGGTTAAAGGATTTCCTCGAATAGCTTAATCCACGGACCTTCTGCAGTAACGGCAGCAGGTCCTTTTTTTCGAATTTATGCATGGCATGTATGAGTTTCTTGGTTATGGAATTTCTTCCTGCATTTGTTTTATTGGTCTTTATTTTAGCTCTTTTCCAGACCCATTGCAAATGAACAGGCACGACGTTTTTCAACCGGATTTACCGGTTTGCAGTTTGGTATCGTCTCTGTTAGGGTAAGGTATAGATCGTGATTTGGACGAAAATATGGAATGGTAAGGTGTATCGACCGTGAAATTATCAAGAAGATTAACGAAAATACTGGAGAAGATTCCACGCGGCAGCCGACTTGCTGATATCGGTTCCGACCATGCACTGCTGCCTGTGGCTGCCGTAGAGAGCGGAGCAGCCATTCAAGCGATCGCCGGTGAGGTCAATCCCGGCCCTTATGATGCTGCCGTCAAGCAGGTCATCGAATCAGGGATGACTGAGGTCATCAGCGTGCGAAGAGGAGACGGTTTGAACGTACTCTCAGCCGGTGAGGCCGACGTTATTACGATTGCCGGTATGGGTGGCAGCTTGATTGCAGCGATTTTGGACCGCGGCATCGATAAGCTGACAGGCGTCCGCAGGCTGGTCCTGCAGCCGAATGTGGGAGAAGATATCTTGCGCAAGTGGCTGTACTCCCATGGCTGGGTGCTGATTGAGGAATGGATCCTGGAGGAAGACGGCAAAATTTACGAAGTGCTGGTCGCCGAGCCTTCGCATACAACAGACCTGACGAATGAGCAGGTTTACAAGGATAGAGCGATTGGGGGCGGTCTCCGATTATCTACGGACTGGCTTTTCCGTATGGGACCTTGGCTCACGCAGTCCCCGAATCCGGTTTTCTATGATAAATGGAAATCGGAGATAGAGAAGATGGAGTATATTCTTCTATCGCTTTCGCGTTCAGATCTCACCACGGCAGCCGACAAGGCGAGTGAGATTCGTTCGGATATCGAGTTTATTCAGGAGGTGCTGGCATGCTTGCCAAAGGACAAACCGTAATTCAATATATGGAGCAATTGGCCCCGAAGCACGTGGCCGAACCCGATGACCGGATCGGACTCCAGCTTGGAACATTGCAAAAGGACATTCGCACCGTGCTGATTGCTTTGGATGTCAATGATGAAGTGGTGGATGAAGCCATTGAGATTGGGGCTGATCTGATTATCGCGCATCATGCGATTATATACCGTCCGCTGAAGCAGCTGCAGACGGATACACCGATGGGCAAGGTGTATGAAAAGCTGATCAAACACGATATCGCGGTATATATAAGTCATACCAATCTCGATGTAACCGAAGGCGGAATGAACGATTGGATGGCGGAGGCCTTGGGAATCGAGAATACGTCGCCTATCCATGACATGCATAATGAACAGTTATCCAAGCTGGTGGTATTTGTGCCGAAGAGTCATCATCAAGAGGTGCTCGATGCTGTGCTCGGCGCCGGTGCAGGCTGGATCGGAAATTACAGCCACTGCAGCTTTAACATTGAGGGTTTTGGCACCTATGTTCCGCGAGAAGGCAGCAACCCATTTCTAGGTCAGGAAGGCAAGATGGAACGTGCTAATGAGGTTCGGATCGAGACAATTGTTCCTCATGCCATCCGCAACAAAGTGATCCAGGCGATGCTGAAGGCGCATCCTTATGAAGAGGTTGCGTATGATCTGTATGCCATGGACCTTAAAGGGAGATCCCTTGGTCTTGGCCGGGTTGGTAAGCTAAAAGAGCCTATGACGTTGGCTGAGCTGGTAGACGTGGTCAAAGAAAAGCTGGAGGTTCCACATGTTCGTGTTGTAGGAGAGCTCGACCGCACCATCCGCAAGGCGGCCGTCATCGGGGGATCCGGAGGACGCTACATGATGAAGGCACTGTTCCGTGGAGCGGATGTGCTGGTAACCGGAGATGTTGATTATCATACGGCACAGGATGCGCTCGCAGCAGGACTTACCATCATTGATCCGGGTCATAATGCCGAGAAGATTATGAAGGTCAAGGTCGCCGAGTGGATGGAACAGAAACTGCAGGAACATAAGTATGAAACCCGAGTTGTTGCTTCCCGCATCAATACAGAGCCATTCCAGTTCGTGTAAGGAACAGAAATGTAAGGCAAGGAAAAGAGGCCTCATTCTGACACCGCCTGGCCTATAGAGTACTTCGACCAAGCTGGGAAATTAATCAACTATTGTTAATGTTTAATGGGTTGTGTACCGCTTCAAATCACTGTATAATATGAATGTTGTCCGGAAAGTTTGACAGACAATCGCTGGCGGCTCTAAGCCGCGAGAGGAAAGTCCGGGCTCCATAGGGCAGGGTGCTGGATAACGTCCAGTCAGCGCGAGTTGAAGGATAGTGCCACAGAAATGGACCGCCGATGGCCGCCTTAGGGTGGCACAGGCAAGGATGGAACCGAGGTGTAAGAGACCCCGAGGAACGCTGGTGACTTCGTTCCTGGTAAACCCCACCTGGAGCAAGACCTAATGGGACGCAGTCTCTTTCGAGGAGACAGCCTTAGCCCGAGGCGCGTCCGGGTTGGTCGCTTGAGTCGATTAGTAATGATCGGCCTAGATAGATGATTGTCGCTCATGGTGGCAGGGTAGTTCCCGTTATGACCACGAAGAGCACAGAACCCGGCTTACGGAAAGCTTTCCCAACTGAACAACATATTGCTTTACTAATACCGCTATGGTACAAACGCGTATTTTCTTTGGACTCCTCGTGAGGGGTCTACAGGAAATGCGCGTTTTTTCATGATATCAGAAGTTATAAACTTCGAAGCTTGGGTCTTCCTGATATCGCAAGAAAAACTTCCTCTAACCGCGGTCTGTCTTCTGAGAAAGTACGTCGATAGACGTTTTTCTTTAGGTTTCGCGAAAATATTGGGAGATCATGTGCCCTGTACGGATAATCGTCCATACCAAATAGCCCTTGGGATAATAAGCTATAATCATCAACGGAAAGGAGATGCAAAAACATGTCTTGTCATAAAGAAAATCCATGTCCTCCTGTGTCACCGATTGTGTGCGAGCCGATCGTTGTCGTTAGAGACCACTATGTACCGCAAATCGTACCCGTTATTCATCCGATTAAAGTGGTGGATAAGATTCACTGCGTACCTGTAGAAAAACATATATACACGTACAGCGAAGAAGAAGTCGTGAGCGACAATGCAGGCTATGGTGGAGTTACGGTCTCCGGTAAGCGTTCGAAGAAAGCTGCAGTACGTACTAGCCGTTCCCGCCGGAAGAAATAAATGTAAGTGCTCTTGCCTCCGATAGGAATAAAGCAGCTAACGCGATCGAGGCGGAAGCTGCTTTATTTCGTGTATTTTATTCGTTGGAGCCGTTTAATTTGCGAAGTTCCTGCTCCAGATTCTGAAGCGTTTGACCCGGCCACATTTGAAGAGGGACATCGGGTGCGCCAACTGCTTTCAAGGATTGGAAAATATCAATCTGACCATGACCGTAATATTTATCTTTTCCTTTATCGCCAAGATCGACCGTTTGGTTTATCATGACGTCCATGACTTCCTGATTGGTCAGATCAGGGTTAAGGGAACGAATGAGACCCGCCATGGCGGCTGCATGAGGGCTGGCCATGGAGGTTCCGGATAAAGCCGCATATTGATTCCCTGGAAACGTGCTTGCAATATTGGTCCCGGGAGCAGCCACATCGATATAATCGCCGTAGTTCGAGTATTCTGCCCGCTTCTGATTGGAATCCGTTGCGGCGACAGCCAGCACTTCCGGATAGGCGGCAGGATAACCAGGGCGCTCCGTGTTGTCATTGCCTGAGGCAGCAACAAGAACAACGTCGCGATCATAAGCATATTTCACGGCATCGTGCAGGAACTGGGAGTCCGCATAGTTGCCAAGACTCATATTGATCACCTTGGCTCCGTGATCCGTGGCCCAAATTATGCCTTCTGCGACGGCATAGGTTGTTCCTGAGCCGGATCCGTCTAGTGCTTTGACCGGCATGATTTTGTTATACCAGCTTACCCCGGCAACACCTTCACCGTTGTTGACCAGGGCACCGATGATCCCGGCTACATGCGTCCCGTGCCCCACATCATCCAGCGGCTGTTTGTCCTTCTCGACGATGTTGTATCCTTCCACCAACTGTCCATCCAAATCGGAATGCTGAAGATCCACACCAGTGTCAATTACGGCGATGATGACATCTTCACTGCCTTTGGACAGATCCCAGCCCCGGTTCGTTTCAATGACGGGCAGATTCCACTGATATTGAGAAAACAGCAAATCATTCGGGATATTGACCTGCTCATTCGCTCCATCCGGCAAGAAATCCGAGTTTATTCTGGATTGAAGGGGGCGATCATTGGTTAAATAGATGTAGTGAGGCTCAGTATACTTCGTTTTCCACTTCTGCTCGAAATAGGAGCGGAGTTTATGGTAATCCTTATCTTTGGAACGAAAAACATAGGCATAGCCAAGTTTCCTCGGAGTGTCACATGATATCTCCTTAGAGATGTTGAGGAGCTGCTGCTTAGACGGCTCATTCTCAAAGGACACCACAATTTCATTTTCGTAAAAGTGACTGGCCTTTTCATTATCGTGTCCCGTTTTGACGGTAATATCGGAGAGGGTATCCGCATGAATGGATTCGACCTTGAATTTACCTTCCTTCGGGTAAGGTATTAAGCGAAGATTCCGCTTCTGGTGATTGCTTACTTCATGCAGTACGCCTTGATTAACCAAAGCGGCGGCGCCATATTTGCCATCCTTGGACGGCTCGGCAACAACAAAATAAGGCTGCCCCGCGACATTGAACTTGGGTGAATCGTAAGATTCTCCCCGTTTCAGCTTTTGCTGTGCCATTTGGAAATGATGAGTGATCAGATTCTTATCTTTTTTGTTCAGTTTGGGAAGCAGACCCTGTACATCCGTCATTTTGTTTTTCTTGAGGTTATACCACCGTACTTGCTGAAAATGCTTGTGCAGCTTTTGTTCTTTTTGCGTATAGGCTTTTATTTGACCCGAACTGCGCAAAGCGTTATTGTTCAGCATTTTGCGCAGGTGACCTTTTGCATCAAGACGGTTGAGTTGATCCGTCGCATGGAGATCGCTTTGCATGGTAAAGTGTTTAGCCTTGTTCTCCTGCTGGGGCCTTAAAGGCTGTGTTGGTTCAGCCGTGGGAGCCGGCTGTTTTGAACCGGGGATGAACAGTAAGATCAGAAGCGCGCCAATAACTGACGCTGCACCTAGGATGCTCCATAGGGTACGGGATTTCACAAGTTTTCCTCCTCGCCGCATTCATAATTGAAGTAGTCTTAGCGTGGGGAGAGTGAATCCTTTTTATGCGTTCCATATCATGAGTAAAACGGATGGGAACGCGCAAAATGAAATGTACTAAAAATAACCTTGTAAGTGTATTCATGATAGGGATTTCGTTATCCCAAAATTTGTGTTAGGATAGTACATATTATAACGACCGCCAGGCTATATGACCTGTAGGGTCACGACCATTTAAGGGGGATCTATCGTAATGCCAGCAGACAATCTTCAGAATTTATGCTCGGAGTCCAGAGAAAAGTTGAAATCTGCTATTTCGATTATGGAAACGTTTTTGAATGAACATGCTTTATCTCAATTGGTAACGGAACAGGACGAGGAAACCGTTCATTTTTACAAAGGATTTCTGTCGGATGTTCGCCATTTGCTTGTGTTTTCTGAAGTTTCCTATGAGAAGCTGGGTGTTGTACAGCGTCGCCCTAATTTTGATATCGATTTTGCCGAGAAGGCTTTGTATAATTTGTATCACCGCTGTGTCAACAGCTTCTTCTATCCCAAAAATGAAAGTTATTCCGAAGATGGTCGTTACGCATATACCGGACAGGATGCGATTCGTTTCCGGAAGAAGCCGGTTCGTCCTGCCCGTGATGTCATTATGAACATTACCAAGATTTATGAAGAGCTCCGCGATGATCTTGCTTACTACGAAAGCGACTATTTGACGGAACGCCGTATGCAATCAGAGAAAAGACACGCATAGCATAATAAGGAACATTCAAGAGATGCCAACCATTGGCATCTCTTTTTGCGTTTCGCTGCTTAGGCACCAACTGACAATCGTTCTTATGCATACCGGCAGTAAACTAAGGAAAAAATGTTGACGAGGTGATGCTAAAATGGCCAACGAAGCCAAACCATTAGTGAAGTGCAGTGTCAGCAATTGCCATTACTGGGGAGAACAAAACCTATGTCATGCCGAGATGATCATGATTGAAATTGACCGTCATGCG
Organism: Paenibacillus sp. Dod16; assembly: GCF_049893405.1. Taxonomy (NCBI): domain Bacteria; kingdom Bacillati; phylum Bacillota; class Bacilli; order Caryophanales; family Paenibacillaceae; genus Paenibacillus; species Paenibacillus sp. Dod16. Next base: position 79,802 of record NZ_JBNDYG010000029.1, on the reverse strand, counting down.
AATGTAAAACTCAATGAAGAGTATGGAGCAGAGCCTTATGTAGACGACCATCAGGATGTTGCTGACAAGTCTTCCGAGACCTGTTGTTTAACCTTTAAGCCGAAGGGCTGACGGGAAATAAGCCGGATAAAGTCCGGGTGCCGGGCACTTTAGGATGATGGAAATGGAGGAAGCTAGTTTATGGATAAAAAACATCGCAAGCATAAAATGAAGGTTGTTGAAGGTAAGCGAAACAGGGTAGACTTCCCGCGCAAAGATCACCGTGAAGAATATGCAGCCGAGGTGGCTCCCCCTGTGGATGCTTCGGCACGAAGAGTGGACGAGGATAAGGCAGACGTCTCTACCGGTCGTACCGTCGGATATGTGGGCTTGGTATTAGGCATCGCCTCCTTGTTCATGTGGTCGGTCATCCTGGGACCCATCGCAGCGGTTGTTGGATATTACGCCTACAGCAAAGGCAGCAAAACGACAGGCGCCTGGTCGATCGGACTCGGCATATTGGCAACGCTCAGTTATTTTATCTTGATTCCTTTCAGTAGATAATTCATTTTATTATGGTGAACATAGGGCGAATCAACCAGAACGGTTGATTCGCTTATTTTTTTTGCCGAATAGGTATAGCAGATTGTTCCAGTTCCATGATAAAATAAAGGACAAGTTTGAAATTTTGCTGCAGAAAGTGAGTTAAACGATGCAAATAGATCCGATATCATGGAAGCAAATGACGGATATACCACAGATGAATACGAATTCCACCGAGTCGGCAACCGGATTTGTCAATGTGCTAAGCAGCCTGCTTACCGAAGATTCCACCTCCAAGCCGGTCGAACGTTCGATTACACAGCTTGCGCCTGGCGTAACCTTTAAGGATGGGCTGTTATGGCAGCAGCTAGGAGCTGTAGATGAATCTGCTTCGTCTTTACCAATGGAGGGGGTCGTGCATGACACAGGAGCAACAAAGCCAACGACCTTTGAGGATTTAATTACGGCGGCCGGGGAACGCTATGGCGTGCCGGTATCGCTGATCAAAGCGGTCATCGATGCGGAATCTTCCTTTAATCCAAACGCGGTGTCCTCTGCAGGCGCCAAGGGGCTGATGCAGCTAATGGATGGCACAGCAAGGGGACTTGGGGTAAGCAACCCTTTTGATCCGGCTCAGAATATCGAGGGTGGTACTAAATATCTGTCCAATCTGATTCAGCGGTTTGGCGGAGAAATGGCTATGGTACTTGCAGCGTATAATGCAGGTCCAACCCGTATCGCGAATTTGGGTGTATCCAGTGATGAAGAGCTGATGTCCGTTGCTCATGAATTACCCGAGGAAACCCAGGCATACATCGGTAAAGTCATGAATGCACAATCAAAATACACGTTATAAACCCGCACGGGGATAAATAGGAAGATGATAGAAGATCAAACGATACATGCCGCTTTCCGATCTAAAGATGGAGTGCGGCTTTACCGTTTGGTCTTTTTGTGTAAATATAAAGGTCTGGAATAATAAGTTTTACAACGTGCGATGCGTATGATGGAAAGGGGAAATTACCTTGATATATTGGGATCACGCTGCTACGACCCCTCCCTATGATGAAGTAGTGGAGACTTTGGCAGAAGTCATGAAAATGCATTATGCGAATCCGTCAGCACTTCATCGTTCTGGCGAGGCTGCCGCTAAACTGCTGAAAAAGGCAAGAGAGGTATGTGCAGCCGCGCTGGACGTTCAGCCGACGGAGATCGTATTCACTTCCGGGGCAACTGAAGGCAATAACATGGCGATTAAAGGGACTGCGATGCAGTACAGCAGCCGTGGCCGTCATATCATCACGACGGGAACAGAGCATCCTTCCGTATATGAAAGCTGCAAGCAGCTGGAAATGCTTGGATGGGAAGTGACTTATCTGCCGGTGGATGACGCCGGCGTGGTGGATCTGGCTGCCTTGACGGAAGCTGTGCGCAAAGATACCGTGCTCGTCAGCATCATGCATGTTAATAATGAGACCGGGGCCGTCCAACCGCTGACTGAAGTGGGTCGTATCGTTAAGGAGCGAAATTCACGAACTCTGCTGCATATCGATGGGGTACAGGGATTTGGCAAATTGCCGGTGACACTTTCCCAGTGGCAGGCCGACTTATACAGCCTGTCTGCCCATAAATTCAACGGTCCGAGAGGAATGGGCGTGCTGTATATTAAGCAAGGCGTGCAAGTGTTCCCGTTGGTATCGGGCGGATCGCAGGAGAATGGACACCGGGCAGGAACGGAGAATGTTGCCGGAGCGGTAGCGATGTCGAAGGCCATGCGATTATCCAGAGAACGCCAGCCTGAGTTTTATGCAAGGATGACGGAAATAAGGGAGCTTCTGTTTCAGGGCATCCGCAAAATCCCGGGATTGGTGTTAAACAGTAACGAGCAAAATGCGCCTCATATCATTCATTTTTCGTATCCGGGACTAAAACCCGAGGTGATGGTCCATGCTCTGGAAGAGATGGGCATGCTCGTCTCGACCAAATCCGCTTGCTCCTCTAAATTAAGCGAGCCCAGCCGGGTCCTGTTAGCGATGGGGAAGGACATGGACGCTGCTTCCTCCGGAATTCGTATCAGTCTCGGCAAAGAGCATCAGCTCGGCGATGCAGCGCGGCTTGTCGAAGTCTTGGCAAAAGTTTGCGGGGACCTGCGTCCCGTTATAGAAAGAGAGGGTAACCGGAGATGACTTACGATAAACTGCTGCTTCGCTTTGGCGAATTTACTTTAAAAGGCAAAAACCGCAACCGATTCGAGAGATCGGTCTTGAATCATATTCGAAGCGTGCTCAAACCGTTTCCTGGAGCGAAGATCGTTAAGGAATACGGCCGCTTGTACGTCGAGCTTAACGGAGAATCTCCCGAAGCCTTGATCCATGTCCTTAAAAAAGTATTTGGCCTTGTATCCATCAGTCCAGTTCGTGTATGTCCTTCCGAGCTTGACCGTATTATCGAAACCGCGATTGATTTTGTGGGGCAGAAGGAACTGGCTGACCCGTCGACCTTCAAAGTCAATGCGAGAAGGGTGTGGAAACAATTCCCTCATTCCTCGCAAGAGATGAATCATTTAGTCGGATCGCCCTTGCTGCGAACCTATCCACAGCTTAAAGTAAAGGTAAAGCAGCCCGATATGGAGCTTCGTGTGGAAATTCGGGAGAACGAGACGTATCTGTATTATGAAGTGATTCCAGGCGCCGGCGGATATCCGATTGGTACGAATGGGAAGGCCATGCTGCTTCTTTCGGGGGGGATCGACAGTCCTGTAGCGGGCTGGTCAGCCATGCGCAGAGGACTTGAAATTGAGTGCGTACACTTCTACAGTTTTCCCTACACCAGCCAACTTGCGAAGGAAAAGGTAATGGAGCTAACAAGGCTGTTATCGGGCTACACCGGGAAAATCAAGCTGCACCTCGTTCCGTTCACCGATGTTCAGACTTCATTTGTCGGCATCGGCCAGGATAATCTGATCATTACGTTTATGCGCAGAGCGATGCTGCGGATTGCTTCCTCGCTTGCTGAGAAGGAAGGGGCATTGGCGATCGTGACGGGTGACAGTCTCGGACAAGTTGCCAGTCAGACGCTGCCTAGCATGAATGTGATCGGCAGAGCCACCGAGCTGCCGCTGTTGCGGCCGCTCGTTATGATGGATAAGAACGATATCATCAACATCGCAATGGACATTGGTACATTCGAGACATCGATATTGCCGTATGAGGATTGCTGTACGTTGTTTGTGCCTAAATCGCCCACCACCAATCCGAATTTGAAGATCATCGAGAAGGTGGAGGCTTCCATTCCCGAGCTGCCTGCACGGATTCAAGCAGCCATTGAAGGTACGGAGACGGTGGTTATTACCCCGGACAGTAACATCGGCGAGCTTGAAGAAAAGCATGCGGAGCCCGTGATAAACGAAGACTGGTTTTAATCGAGTACCAAGCGAAGGTAACAACGGGTTAGTAAACCGGACGAGTGTGCGCCGCTTTAAACATAAACAACACCCCAAAGCTTTTTAGAAAGCCTTGGGGTGTTGTTTTTTTGTATGCGTATGGACCTTTAATTATGACTGGCTGGATGACTGACGGCGTCCGGCAGATCTTTTTTTCAGATGTCCTGCAGTCAGCACACCGACAATGATGGCAGCAATGAAGAGATATTTAATAATCTGGTGCGCTTCGAAATATCCCAGAAAATGCTTCTCTTCGGTAATCATGGAGGACGCCGTGTACGCAAGTACCGCAGAACCTACATAGATAATCCATGGGAAACGGTTGATCAGTTTGATAAACAGCGTGCTGCCCCATACCACGATAGGTACGCTGATGAGCAGGCCCAGTGTTACAAGGATCATATTGTGTTTGGCTGCGCCGGCAACGGCAATGACATTGTCCAGGCCCATAGCGGCATCCGCTACAATGATCGTACGAATAGCAGCGCCAAGGCTTTTCCCGGCTTTGATATTGCCATGGTCATTATTGTCGTCGGTCATCAGCTTGTAGGCAATGCCAATCAGGAGCACGCCTCCCACAAGCAGTAACCAAGGGATGTTAAGCAGCCAGACAACGAGGATGGTGGCAATGATACGAAGAATAACAGCTCCGGCCGTGCCGTAGATAATTGCTTTTTTCTGGGTTTCCTTCGGAAGATTGCGTGCTGCAAGACCGATCACAATGGCATTGTCCCCGGCCAAGATCAGATCCAAAAATACGATGTTGATTAATGCAAGAAAAAATTCAGCGGCTGTGGTTTCCATGAATGTCACTCCTCTTAGAATACGGTTCCACCATTAAACAAAAGTGGATTTATTATAGGCCTATTTTTCCCGATGTGCAAGCATAGCCTGGACAATTTCCACATATGTGTAAAGTGGGGGGTGTTGTTTTAGTGGAGACGATTTTTTTGTTGGGACAGATATTGATGATCAATCTTGTACTCAGTGGCGACAATGCACTGGTCATCGCGATGGCCAGCAAAGACCTTCCCGAAATACACCGCAGACGGGCGGTCTGGATCGGGACTGCAGGGGCTGTTCTCTTACGGTGTATTCTGACTTTTTTGGCGGTTTTGCTGCTGAAAATTCCATTTTTGCAGGCTGGCGGCGCCTTATTGTTGATCTGGATCGCAGTCAAACTCATGATGCAAAAGGAGCATGACCATGCAAACTTGGCCAAAGCTTCAACGATATGGGCTGCAGTCAATACGATATTGATTGCCGATTTCGTGATGAGCCTGGATAATGTCTTGGCCATTGCGGGGCTTGCAAAAGGCGATCTCTCCTTGATTGTCATCGGAATATTATTAAGCATTCCCATCGTTGTATGGGGAAGCGGGATGATCTCAAGCCTGCTTCACAAGTTTCCCGTGCTGCTTTACATAGGTGCCGGTATTCTAGCTTTTACAGCAGGCGAAATGCTCATACAGGATTCCCGCGTAGGGCTGCTACTGGCTTACTGGATGCCTTATGCCCACAATCTGCTGCCGATTGTCATTGCAGGTGCCGTCGTTCTCATTGGCGGATTACAGACGGTGAGACGGCCCTTATAACGGGAGTTTATTTTAACAACCCTTTGGCGGCATAAGAGGAAAGCATAGGAAAATGGATGACTGTCTCGTGCAGTCGTCCATTTTTTGTTGGGTCAATACAGGTATATGGGACGGGGAAAGGATATTTCAAGTGGAACAAGCTCGGGATATGGTTTTTTTTGTCGGTTTGGGCTAAAATTAACGTAACTGCTTCTTTTAGAAACCGCTATTTTTGGTGATACATATATTGAAGAGAGGGTGATCAAATGTCCTCCAGAAAAGATTTGGCGCTGGGTATTTTCATCGTTGTTGCTGGAGTCGTTATTTTGCTCGGCAAGCTTGGTGTATTTGGATTTTTGGGAAGAACGTTATGGCCGCTCGTCCTGCTGCTGCCGGGTATTTTTTTGCATATCATGTTTTTTGGTCGCCGTGCCACTGCCGCGGTTCTGATTCCGGGCGGTATTCTGACGGTATATGGCCTTCTGTTCTTCATATGTATTATTGGGGGATGGGGACTGATGGCTTCATTATGGCCTGTGTTAATTCTCGGCGTGGCTGTCGGCTTGTATGAATATTATCTGTACGAGAGCCCGCGACCAGGCGCTGCGCTGCCGGTTGCGCTTGGACTGACGGTGCTTTCTGTTTTGATTTTCTTCTTCACCTGGCTTGAGACTGGAGCGTTCTACATCATTGCCCTGATCCTGATTGCAGCGGGCGTTTGGATGATCTTCGGGCGCAATCGTTCCGGGCGCAATAATAAATGGAGCAGAGGCTGGTAATTGGTAAGAGGTAAAAGTTGCTGGAAGTTTTCTGAAAAGACTTGATTTTCCCGCTCGTTTACCTATATTATAGGATGTATGTTGAAGCGTCGGCATGTCGTCCGGCGCTTTCTTTGTGGCTCATTCGAACAGAAGGGATTTGAGATATATTTATGCAATCAAGAGATCAGATTCGCAACATTGCCATTATTGCTCACGTTGACCATGGCAAAACAACACTTGTAGACCAACTGCTGCAGCAGTCCGGTATTTTCCGGGAGCATGAGACGCTGCAGGAACGCGCGATGGATTCCAATGATTTGGAGCGCGAACGCGGAATTACCATCCTAGCCAAGAATACGGCTATTACGTATAAAGATTTCTTGATTAACATCGTGGATACACCTGGACACGCCGATTTCGGTGGTGAAGTTGAGCGTATTATGAAAATGGTTGACGGCGTTCTGCTCGTTGTTGACGCTTATGAAGGATGTATGCCTCAGACCAAGTTTGTGTTAGGTAAAGCTCTTGCACACAACTTGACTCCAATCGTCGTTGTGAACAAGATTGACCGTCCGGCCGCCCGCCCAGCTGAAGTGATCGATGAAGTGCTGGATCTGTTCATTGAGCTTGGTGCGAATGACGACCAATTGGACTTCCCCGTTGTATATGCATCTGCCTTAAACGGTACTTCCAGTATGGATCCTGAGAAGCAAGATGATAACATGCTTGCTCTTTACGAGACCATTATTGACCATATCCCTTCCCCTACAGAGAAAGTGGACGAGCCTCTTCAGTTCCTCGTTACCTTGATGGATTACAATGAATATCTTGGACGTATCGCCGTCGGACGCGTGAACCGCGGTGTTATTAAGCAAGGCCAACCGGTTACCGTTATGCTTCGTGACGGCTCGACCAAGAATGCTCGTATCGAGAAGCTGTTCGGCTTCCAGGGATTGAAGCGGATCGAGGTTGCCGAAGCAGGCGCAGGCGATATCGTGGCGATTGCAGGGATCAAAGACATTAACATCGGAGAGACCATTGCAGATCCACAGCATCCGGAGGCACTGCCTGTCCTTAAAATTGATGAACCAACCCTGCAAATGACATTCCTTGTTAACAACAGTCCTTTTGCCGGACGCGAAGGCAAATGGGTAACATCCCGTAAGCTTCGTGACCGTCTCTTTAAAGAACTGGAAACGGACGTAAGTTTGCGAGTGGATGAGACAGACAGCCCTGATGCATATATCGTATCGGGACGCGGTGAGCTTCACCTCAGTATTTTGATTGAGAATATGCGCCGTGAAGGTTATGAGCTTCAAGTTTCCAAGCCTGAAGTTATCGTTAGAGAAATTGATGGCGTCAAAATGGAGCCGATTGAACGTTTGATGATTGATGTACCAGAAGAAAGCATGGGTTCCGTTATGGAAAGCCTTGGAACACGCAAGGCTGAAATGGTGAACATGGTGAATAACGGAAATGGCCAAGTGCGTCTGGAATTCTTGATTCCTGCTCGCGGACTTATCGGTTACCGTACCCATTTCCTGACCCTCACACGCGGTTATGGCATTATGAACCACGCATTCGACAGCTACGGTCCGCTTATCGGCGGTCAAGTGGGTGGACGTCACCAAGGTGTTCTGGTTTCCACGGAGAACGGATCTTCAACGTTCTACGGCATGATGTCGGTCGAAGATCGCGGTACCCTGTTCCTGGAACCGGGGACTGAGATTTATGAAGGTATGATCGTCGGGGAGCATACCCGCGATAACGATATCGTCGTTAATATTTGTAAAGAGAAGCAATTGACCAACGTTCGTTCGGCAACGAAGGATGACACGGTTAAATTGAAAACACCGGTTATTTTCTCACTGGAGCAGGCCCTTGAATACTTGAACGACGACGAGTATTGCGAGATTACGCCGAAGTCCGTTCGTCTTCGCAAGAAGATTTTGAACAAGAGTGAGCGCGAACGTGCAGAAAAACATCGTAAAATGGCGCAAGCAAATCTATAATAGATAGAGATCGACTTGTCCAAAAGGAGTGAACCTATCATGCAAGAATGGTTTGCCTCGCACCCACTCATCTCTTATATCGTGATTTTTGTGCTGATCACCTACGTTTACAACAAGGTATTCCGGGTGAAGCAGAAGCTCCCTCTGTTAAAGGAGATTCTCCTGTATATCTTGATGGCCTTGGGTTCGGCGATACTGCTTGTGTTTCAGATTGATAAGCTGCCGATTATCCAGTGCTTGTTAGTAGCAGTGGCATTGATGCTGATGGTGCGTATTCGATATTTTGTTGAAGATCGTCAGAAGAAGAAGGCTCAGACCGAACCAAAATCATAAGTTGATGTAGATTTTTAAAAAAAGTGCCTGTATTTTGAATCCGGCAACTTTTTGTCAATCCCCTTCGTTTATAAGAGAGAGAAGTTAACCAAGGTCCGGTAAATGCTTCGTAATTTGAAGCGTTTATCGGACATTCATCTAATTTGAATGAAATCAGGTGTTATGATATGAATCCTACTCATACCAATCTCCCTCCGAGAGCCAAAAGTGGGGGGAAGGGCAAGAAACAGCCAGTTCCAAAAAAGAAAAAAAGCGCATGGAAATCATTTTTTAAACTCATTCTTATCGTCTTGTTAATTGCAGTTCTGGCTGCAGCAGGTTATGCCGGATATTTGTACATCAAGGGCAATGAGATCATTGAAAAAAGCGGGGTCGACAAACCTGTAGCTCCAGGGCAATCCGCTAAGGAAAAACCGATTACGGTGCTTCTCTTGGGAACGGATCATCGCCCGGAGACGGGGACTTATCTGACGGATGTGGTCATGGTCGCCTCCATGCATCCGGAAACCAATACGTCGACGCTCGTATCTTTGCCGCGGGACACGCTCATTGAACTCGATGGATATAAAGCGACGAAACTGAACGCTTATTACCCAAGGTTTAAAGCGGCTTACAATGCTGCCGAGAAAAAGGAACCGGGCAGCGGCATTCCGGCTGAAGAAGAAATGAAAGTCATGATGAGTAAATATCTTGGCGTAGATATCGACTATGTGGCTGTTATCGATTTCCAGGGATTCCGTGACGTGGTGGACACCTTCGGCGGAGTGGATGTTAACGTTCAGTATAATATGTGTCACCGGGACTCCGTAGATGGAACCGACATCAATCTGACGGCCGGCCCTCAGAAGCTGGATGGCAAGAAGGCGTTGGACTATGTACGTTACCGCAAATCGATGAATTGTAGTCCGAAGACCAAGGAGTCCAATGATTTTGATCGTAATGCACGTCAGAGTGAGGTTTTACATTCGTTGCTCGATAAAATGAAGTCATTTGGCGGCGTAACGAAAGTGGGTAGTGCACTGGATGCCGTAAGTGATAACATGACAACTGACTTTGAACAGGAACAGATCCGTAATGTGTTAAAAACCTACTATGATATTGGAAAAGAAGACGTTAAATTTATGCCGATTACGGGTGAGTGGAGAAGTCCGAACGTTTACATTAATGCAAGCGAGCTGGATGCAGCCAGACAAGCGCTGCAAGACGAGCTTGCCGGCAAGCATAACGCTGGCGAGCAGGGGACAGAAGCGGATTCTGCAACAACTCCGTGACAATTGAAGGCAAGTTTTATTGTATGCTATAATACAATGTATCAGATGGAGATCATTGTACAGGAGGCCGAAGGCATGTCCTACCTTATGATGCATACGACACACCCATTGATCTGTACTCGGCAGACGGATTACCCTGCCCATGGATTTGTGGTAGCAGATTCCATGTGGGGATGGGAGCCTTTCAAATGTCATCCTTCTGATTCCATGTCTTCTCAGGCGTGTTCATTCGACATGGGTGTCAATTCCACACCGAACAGGCTGCAAAACTCTGAATATGATACGGGTCACGACGCCTCTGGCGAAGCAGAAATGCTCGCTAAAGGCGTTGTTATGACCTTAAAAAAAGCCCAGTGAGCTTCACTGGGCTTTTTTGTATGAAATTTGGAGACAGGTGATGGACAAACTCGGGTTATGACAGGATTTGTCTTCTTGCCTATTTATTACGGTTCGGGTTGGCTGGTGCATTACCCCGATTATTCGGATTTACCGTTTGTGCACCGTTATCTTGTGCATTACGATCACGAGGTGTTACATCTTTAGGCAGCTGAGGAATGATGCGGCCTACGATGTCAGCGAGTTCACTGGCAAGTCCTGAAACCGGATTTCCCTCCTGAATATGCCGGCCAAGATCGGCAATCCGGTTTGTAACGTCTAAATCAGCCGTAACAAGTGCATTGGCACCTGCCGGATCGGATTGAAGGGCTTCCGCGACTGTGTATTTAATGGTTCCGACTTCTGCCCGATCTAAATTTCCATCTACATTAAGTCCAACAACAGCCGTATTTCCCATGACAACACAGTTTGCGTTTTTAACGCCGGGCACACTCTCTGCCAGTGATTTGAGGTGATTTGCGGTTGTAGCGTCAACTTGTCCGTTGTTATCAGTTGCGTTGCCAACCTGTCCCGTATTCGTGTTATCCGGAGTCCAGCCGTCTACATTGTTAGTGGTATAACCTCTGTTTTCATTCATATTCTGAACATTGTTAGCAGTGGTTCCATTGGTTTGATTACGAGGAGAGGGTGATGCATTGTTATTGGCGGTCCCGCAGCCTGCGAGCAACAACACCGCTAGCATGATGGATAGAGCAGCTCTCATGGATTGATCTGTCCTTTCGTAGTAGAGTTCGCTAAATTACACCAGTCGCTACGCTTATTATGTCCGGGACGGAAAGGTTTATGTGTGTACCTGATGAAGAAGCAGTGGAGGGATAAGATGAAAAAAATATTTGTGCTGGATACGAACGTATTGCTGCATGATCCTCAGTCGATCTATGCATTCGAGGAGCATGAAGTCATCATTCCTGCGGTGGTTCTTGAAGAGATTGATTCGAAGAAGCGAAACGCGGATGAAATTGGCCGAAATGCCCGCACGGTCTCCCGATTGCTCGATGGGCTAAGAGAGCAAGGTCATCTTCATGACGGAGTTCTTCTGGAGAACGGCGGGACGTTGAAGGTTGAGCTGAATCATCGCAGCTTCGTCAAGGTACAGGAGTTATTTAGCGAAGCATCCAACGACAACCGAATTTTGGCTGTCGCGTTAAATTATAAATTGGAGGAGGAGCCGAAGGAGGACGGAAGACCCGTCGTTCTGGTCAGCAAGGATGTGCTTGTTCGAATTAAAGCGGATGTCCTCGGACTCACGACCCAGGATTATTTATCGGACCGTACAGCCGATCCAAGTGAATTGTATCCTGGATTCTCTACCTTAAAGGTACATCCTTCGGTGATCGATGAATTCTACAGCTATCGTTATTTGCCGATTAAACCTCTTCAATTGTCTTATCCGCTTTATCCTCATGAATTTGTTATTCTGAAGGATGAGATGGGGACTGGAAAGTCAGCTCTCCTTCATGTGAATGAGGATGGAACCAGATTGGAGCCGCTCCATTTAAGCAACGAACCTGTATGGGGCATCAGCGCCCGCAACGCCCAACAGCGTATGGCGATTGAGCTTCTTCTAAACGACGATATTCCGCTAGTCACCATTACCGGGAAAGCCGGAACGGGAAAAACCTTGTTGGCATTGGCAGCAGGCCTATCCAAGGTGGAGGATGAGCATAAATACAAAAAACTGCTCATTGCGCGTCCGGTCGTTCCGATGGGGAAGGATATCGGTTATTTGCCTGGCGAAAAAGAAGAGAAACTAAGACCATGGATGCAGCCGATATATGACAATCTGGAATATTTGTTCGACACCAAGAAATCGGGTGATATCGATAAAATATTGATGGGGCTCGGCAGCATCCAGGTGGAAGCACTGACTTATATCCGGGGTCGCTCGATACCAGGCCAGTTCATCATTGTGGATGAAGCCCAAAACTTATCCCGTCATGAAGTCAAAACGATTGTTTCCCGGGCGGGAGAAGGAAGTAAGGTGATCCTCATGGGAGATCCGGAGCAGATTGATCATCCCTACTTGGATGCTGTGAGTAATGGGTTGACCTATGTGGTTGAACGATTCAAGCAAGAAAATCTGAGCGGGCATATTACGCTGACTAAAGGGGAACGCTCCAAGCTGGCTCAGCTGGCTGCCGACTTGTTATAACCTTATATTTCCCGAGAAATGATTCCTTAAAATAACTTGTAGGTTTAAGACTGTTCCAGATTCATAGGACAGTCTTTTTTCCTTTCCATCGTAACTAGTAAAATCTGGACTGAATAATTAACAAAAAAGATAGGACAAGAGTACTAGAAGTTTGGTAAAATAAGGGCATGCGACTATTGAAGGAGTGAAGATGGGATATGAAGCGGAAGAAATATTGGTTCTTATTTGCCATTTTACTGTTGTCTTTATCCAGTTTATCTCCCAGCTTTGACTTCACTCATCACACTAGACGGGAGCCCCCGGGGGATGAGCCTAATCCTCCGCAGCAAAGACCGGAAGTACCGGAGACCGATATGGGTCCGATCAAGGTCGGTGTTCAGGTAAAGCCGGATGAACTGAGACAACTAAAAGCTCTTAATGAGCGTTTTATGGAAGAGACCGGTGCTGAGGTTGAAATCTTGCCCTTGGAAACGAGTGAAACAAGCAAAGAGTCGTTTCTGCTCGAGATGTCCCTTGGTGAAGGACCTGATATTGTATTAACGGATTCACACTTTATTAAAGCGCTTGCAATGAGTGGATGCCTACTGCCTGTTGATGCTTCTCAGGGCACGCTGCCGGGTGAAGACATCTTGAATGGCCTTCTGCCACCGCTGCAGTGGAACGGGTATCAATGGGGAATGCCGTTTGATATAGACCCCTATATTATGACCTGGCAGACCAAGGGGAAGGACGGAGAACCTTTTAAAATGCCACAGAGCCGTCAGGCATGGCAGGAATATTCGGAGCTGCATAAAGTAAGTCCTATCCTCTTATTTGATTCGAATGATCCTTACGCTTTCGGTGCGGCGGTTCATTTGCTCGAAGGTGATCCCTCCATGCCGGATCAAGAGGTTCTTCATATGCTGATTCGCAATCAGGGAAGATGGGCAGAATCAGAGCAAGGCGCCTTGGAAGCAGAGGTTAATGACCAAGCGTTGACCACCACCGCTATGACGGAAGCAGCCGTGGTCATCAGGCCGTATTCGAGCTTATCAGATCAAGATGACAACGGAATGTCGCATGCATTGGCAATGGGGAAGGCCCGTCTGGATACGCCGGTTGTCCGAACCCGAAGTTTTGCTGTAGCCGCACACACGGAATCATCGGCACTTGCCATGAAATGGATTACGTATATGACCGGCAAAGAGATGCAGCGTGAATGGAGCAAAGCGGCGGGAACGCTCCCCGTTATTTCGGAGCTGTATGTCACGGGTACAAACCTAAGTGATCGGGGCATTTGGCAAAAGGCGGCCGTTCCAGCCCAGGTGCTGCTCTCCAGGAATGAGCCGGCTGCTTTGGATTTTGGGGAGTCGGAAGATTTCCAAACGTATAGCGAAGCAGCCAATCGACTGCTGCTTGGCGAAATCACGATAGAAGAATATATGAAAATGTACACGCCTGCTCAACCATAAAAGAAAAAGCTGCCCAAGCGTGAACTGCACCCCCATTGTTAGACATATCTAACAGTTGGAGGTGCAGTTCAGCGAAGGGCAGCTTTTTTCTATAAATCCAGCTCCATTGTGACCACTAATCTTTGATCTTGGCTGGATACCTGCGTTGCTTTTAAGAAAGACACCAGCTGCTTGGGATAAAAGTTCATGTCGAATTCTTCCTGCAGCGCTTTGCGCGTGGTGTCAGGCAATTCCAGCCGATTGAACACAAGTTTGTCGACTTGGAACATGATGGCATTCTCCGGTTTGTTAATCACGGTGTATTTTCCTTCAATCAGAAGCGAGAGATTTCCGCTCTCACCCGAAGCAATTACTTTTCCATCGTCAAAATGGAAAGCAAAGCTGTTAAAGATTTCATCTTCGGATCTTAAAAATGCGTTGAGATCATCCTCATGGATATCGATGGTGTACTCCTTGCCGTTTGTTTTCAACATATTCTTGCTTCCCTGAACAAATTGGGGCAAATTCTCCATGGCGCTGGCTAAAGCCTGGAAGTGACGCTTTACCTCATACAGGCCCACGTTCTCCCAATAAAGGGTGAACTCCTCAATCAATTTCTTCATGGCATCCGGGTTGCCGCTGGCTGTCAGTGCTCCGTCAACCTGCTGTTCAAGCGCCACCACCCGTTCACGCTGCTTGACAAGGCTGTCCTTTACATCGACGAGCTGAGAAGCATTGCGTGCGGCTTCAGCCTGGGCGGAGGCAAGGGAGCGGTACTGAAGGTTATATTCCGCAAGTGTATCCCGATCATTTTGAATAATCATATCGTAAAAGTCCATGATCCGGAAAAAACCGGCTAAGTCTTTTGCAGACAACAGCATGAAGAATAAGTTATCCCGCTCACCCATGTAATATGACCGAAGGATGGCAGCCGCCCGATCTCGCCGGTTTTCGATTCGCAAGCCCATATCCTGAATTTTAATTTGCAGTTCGCTCTGGAGCTGCTGCAATTCGGCAATACGTTTGGTTATCCGTTCGATTTCATGATCGATCTCCACAATGGAGAGGCTGTCCTCCAGAAGTTTGCGCGCCTCTTCCGAATCAGGCATAACCGGGCTTGCATCCTGCTCGGAATATACGGAAGCGGGAGCTCCTATGAAGCAGAACAACAGGGTTATACACAGCATGACCGGGAGGAGAGGTTGTTTTATTCGTACATTCAAACGGGAGTCCTCCTTGAATGGTTGTTAGTCGAAAGGAATCCAACCGCTGTTTGTCCCTTCATTTTAACCAATATATGACGTATACGACTCAATTATCAACCTTTGGGCATTAAAAAAGCGATCCGGCAGCTAAAGCACCTGATCGCTCTTTTAAGTACTCTCATTCTCTAATCGCAAGGAAAATCCACCAGCGTGCCCCAGTTTGTCCAGGTTGAGCGCCGGCGGATTACAAACATCGCTTGCATGGTTTACCTATTAGAGTGGTTTGCCCATAATGAAGACCGTCCAATAGCTAAAGCCTGTGAAGGTCACGATCATATAAGCCCAGAAGAGAAGAATATAGGTTCTCTCCGTGAATTTCAAATATCCCAGGATCACGAAAAATGCAGTCTGCAGGAAGAAAAGCAGTGCCATTTCAATATGATCTCCGGCAAAGGCCATCAACCCGATAGTCAGGGTGAAAAAGCCAAGGACTCGAAACATCCGTGCCACGATTATATCCTCCTCTCGTATGTACGCACATAATGCTGCTATGAACATTATAGCGTTATGGGAAAAACGTGTAAACGCCTAACTCAAGAAAACCCTTTATTTTTTATTATTAACCAGAAGCAGGACGTTGAATTCGTGAATAATTTGGACGAATCTTCCCTTTTGCCTTCGTAAGAGTATGATCTGTAATCAAAATGGAAATACATTTTAGTATCAAATAGATTCTATGAACTCTATGAGAGGCATAGAAATGAATTAAGCAGTTTTTATACCCTATTCAGCAGCCGATTTACGGTATTGAAGACGGTTATTTTAGGATGTCGTTAGGAGGGTTTTATGGTATGTCAGCAGTGAGACAGGATGCATGGAGTGCAGAGGACGACCTAATATTGGCGGAGGTGACCCTTCGTCATATTCGTGAGGGCAGCACCCAATTGGCTGCCTTTGAGGAAGTGGGAGAAAGAATCGGCCGGACATCGGCGGCTTGTGGATTTCGTTGGAACAGCTGCGTTCGCAAGAAATATGAGGATGCTATCAGCTTGGCGAAATCTCAGCGTCAAAAGAGAAGTTATTATAAAAAACAGCCTTCGGTAAGCGGACCGCAGGTTGCCGGTTTGGCTGCTCCGGAACTGGAGCACGATGTCTATAAGAATGATGGTGCAAGCGAAGAAACACTGTCCATCGATGCCGTTATCCGTTTCCTTCGTCAGTGGAAGGGCGGGCTTCAGGAAAGTTCACGTCAGTATAAATTGCTTGAGAAGAACTTGCGTGAAAAAGAGGAAGAGCTTTCAAGACTCCGCAGTGAGAATCAAAGGTTATTGAAGGAAGTCAGCGAAGTGAAAACGGACTATCATGTGGTCAATGACGATTATAAGGCACTGATTCAGATTATGGATCGGGCACGCAGACTTGCTTTCTTAAATGAAGAAGACGAGGAACTTAAGACACGCTTTAAAATGGACGCAAATGGTAACCTAGAACGAATTGAATAGGTAAAGATTAGCTTGCTCCAGCCGTAACCCGCATTAGTGCATTTCATGCGCTTGGCGGGTTATTTGTGCGTATAGGAGATTATTCTGATATATACTAGGACTAGTACTTTGTGGTTGATTACAATAATGGGGGATTATCATGAATATCCATATTATCGGAGCCGGCTCATTGGGGCTGTTATATGCGGGAAAACTTGCGGATTCAGGCTGCCGTGTCACGCTATGGTGTCGAAGCGAGGAGCAGGCGGACAAGCTTCGGGCTTCCGGCATAACCATCGAGGAGCCGGGCCGGCACCAGGTCGTTGACGCCCATGCTTTCTCGGTCAGCTCATGGTCATCCTTTGCCGAGTCGGGTGGCGGGGCCGATGCGGATTATCTTTTCCTCATGCTGAAGCAGCAAGGGATCGAAGAGATGGCAACGGAGATGCTGGCTCTATTTGGGCAAGATCACCGCAGACTCCTATGTTTTCAAAACGGTACAGGCCATTTGGAGCGGCTTCAGGACCTGCTGCCGATGTGGACGCTCTACGCCGCCATTACGACGGAAGGGGCCAAGCGTACAAGCAGCCTCTCCGTTTTGCACGCCGGTCACGGAACGACGACAATCGGCAAAATGAAATCTGCCGGGAGCTCATTAGATGCCTTCTCTCAGGATGATCATGAAATTAAGCTTGTTAAACAGCTGAATAGAGCAGGATTTGAAGCTTTTTTGTCGAATGAAATGGATGAGATGATTAATCGTAAACTGCTGATCAACGCGGTCATTAATCCTTTGACAGCATTGTGGCGGATTCCTAATGGAGAGCTGTTAACTTCCCCAGAACGAGTCAGGCTTATGGAGCAGTTATATAATGAAGGGATCGCCGTATATGAAGCGGCTGGAATTCCTTATGGAAGCGGGCTTTGGGAATGGATCCTATCCGTCTGCCAATCGACTTCAGGTAACACGTCTTCCATGCTTAAGGATGTAATGGACGGCAGAACGACGGAGGTTGCCTGGATTAACGGTAGCATTGTCCGTTTGGGTCAAAAATATGGCATTTCTGTGCCAAAACACGAGCTGATCACACAGCTCATCGAGGGGATGAATACATAGGGGGTCTTTAGCATGGGTTTTTTGCAGGGGCTGTTTCACACATTAAGTCTTTTTCCGTTCATTCCGTTTTTACTGGTGTATTTCATTGTCTTGCAAAGAAATAAAAATCGAAAGCAAGCGCTGGAGCTGGCCATGGATGTAACCACATTTTTCATGCTATTTTCCGTCTCCGCCTTGTTTAATAATACATTCCAGTCCAAATTCGGGTTCTATCTCATTCTCCTCATGCTGCTCATTGCAGCGGGGCTGATCGGCAGTGCGCAGAACCGCTGGAAAGGCAAGGTTAACGGTAAGAGGCTGCTGCGCGCCGTGTGGCGTCTGGGTTTTGTCAGCATGAGTTTTGGTTATATAGTTTTTACATTTTTTGGTCTCCTCTCCTACATAATTAAGATGATGTAAGTACAATCTAATAACTAGTATTATATGATAAATCTGTTTGATCTCTGGGTCAGGCAGATTTTTCAATTTATTGATTTCTGGATTTTTTTGACCACTGGTTGTATAATCGATAAGCATATACCTAAAATCTATGAGGGGGATACCGCAAGATGAAGAAACAAAAGAAATTACTGCTTCTCATGACGCTAATTCTTGCTTTCAGCTCGGTTTTGGCAGCGTGTGGAGCTGACAAGAACGAAGGCGCTAATAACGGCGGAACGGCGGACAAGCCTAAAGAGCAAGTCTTCCGTATGAACCTTGCTTCCGACCCTCCTACATTGGATCCGGGCTTGGCTCAGGATAACACGTCGAATACGGTAATCAGTGCTGTATTTGAAGGTTTGGTTCGGAAGGGTGCAGATGGCTCTGAAGAGCCTGGCGTAGCCGAAAAATGGGATATTTCTGAAGATGGATTGAAATATGTCTTCACCCTTCGCAAAGATGCCAAATGGAGTAACGGCGATTCAGTAACAGCTAAAGATTTTGAGTATGCATGGAAACGCGTACTTGATCCGAACTTTACTCCTGCATCACCATATGCGTATCAGCTCTATTACATCAAAAACGCTGAAGCTTACAATCTTGGAGAGATCAAAGACGCCAATGAAGTCGGCGTAAAAGCAACCGATGACTATACGCTCGAAGTTACGCTGGCAAACCCAACGCCATACTTCCTCAGCTTGATGTCATTCCAAACCTACTTCCCGATTCACAGCTCTGTTGAAGGTAATGCTTCTTGGGCAACGAAACCGGAAACATTGATCGGTAATGGTCCGTTCAAAGTTTCACAAATGACCAAAGGTCAAAAGATCGAGCTTGTGAAGAACGACCAATATTGGGACAAGGATGGAATCAAACTTGAAAAAGTTCAAATGAGTATCGTGAACAGCTCGGCAACTGAACTTTCAAGCTATCGTAACGATGAATTGGATTATGCAGGACATCCAACAGGAAATATTCCGACGGATCAGCTCAATGCGATCAAGAAGGAATTGGGCGATGAACTGATGATCAAAGGGATTTCATCAACGTATTTCTATATCTTTAACACAACAGAAGAACCATTTGACAACGTGAACATCCGGAAAGCATTTGCCATGGCGATTGATCGTCAGGCGATCGTAGAGAAAATCACGCAAGGTGGACAACTTCCTGCACACGGTTTTGTTCCTCCTGGTATCAAAGGTGAGTCCGACGAGTACCGTAAAGAGGTGCCGGATACTTACTTCGATGAAAATCTTGAAGAAGCTAAGAAACTGCTCGAGCAAGGTATGAAGGAAAAAGGCTATACCACATTGCCGGAAGTTACTCTGATCCATAACTCCGATGACAACCACAAGAAAATTGCGCTTGCTATCGCAGATATGTGGAAGAATAACCTCGGTGTTACTGTGAAGGTACAAAACCAAGAGTGGGGCGTATTCCTGAAGAACCGTACGGATTTGAACTATCAAGTTGCCCGTTCCGGTTGGGGAGCAGATTATAACGACCCGATGACTTATATCGATATGTGGACATCCAACGGTGGTAACAACGATACGGGCTTCAAGAACGAAGAATATGACAAACTTGTGAAGGATGCTTATGCAACTAGCGATAACGCTAAACGCATGGAGCTGATGTCCAAAGCTGAGAAAATTCTCGTTGAAGAAAACCAAGTTGTAATGCCGATCTACTATTACTCCAGCGTGTCCCTGGTTAAACCATGGGTGAAGAATCTGCATCTGGATTATAAGGGTGATATCGATTTCACACGTGCATATATTGAGTAGTCTTTTGTAAAACCATTTATAAAAGGTTACCGTTCGGGATATATATGTGGGGCATTTAAACCTCATATATATCCCGATTTTTTTGTATGAGCGCAAGGTTTCCAAATCTTGTGTCCGTTGGTGAAAGTTAAGGGATGCCAGTTCCGTTCTAGAATAATACAATTATATAGACGGCTTGGTTTAGAACAACTGATCAGGAGGCTAGCGAAATGCTGAGGTATGTGGCGAGTAAGTTTTTTTATATGCTTGTATCGTTGTTCATACTGATCTCAGCCACTTTTTTTCTTATGAAAGCCATACCGGGCGATCCGTTTATGGGAGAGAAAAAGCCATCGCCTGAAATTTTGGCGAGGCTGATGGAGCAGTATGATTTAGATAAACCGGTATTTCAGCAATATACGAAATACTTGGGCAATATCGTTCAAGGTGACTTTGGTTTGTCTATGAAGAAACAGGGACAGTCCGTCACGGATATTATTGTTGACACATTTGGCCCTTCACTCCGGTTGGGTCTTATCGCGATCGTAGTATCCGTTATCGTGGGTGTCCTGCTAGGGATGCTTGCAGCTCTGTATCACCGCAAGCTGATTGACAACATCGCCATGATCATCTCGGTTCTCGGCATCGCAGTACCGAGTTTCGTGCTTGCGTCATTGTTGCAATACGTTCTCGCAGAGAAAGCGGGCATTTTCAATGTTATGGGCTTTGAAGGTCCGCTCGACTACGTGCTCCCTGTTATGGCCCTGTCAGCTCAACCGATTGCGTTTATCGCACGATTAACGCGATCCAGCATGCTGGAAGTGCTGCATTCGGATTATATCAAGACGGCGAAGGCCAAGGGTCTCAACTGGTTAGTCATTATGTTCCGTCACGTCATCCGTAACGGCATCTTGCCAGTCGTAACGTACGTCGGGCCAATGACAGCGAACATCATTACCGGTTCGGTCGTTATTGAACAGATCTTCGGCATTGGCGGCATTGGCAAACAGTTTGTTGAAAGTATCACAAACCGCGATTATACAGTCATTATGGGGATTACCATATTCTACGGCATCTTGCTGATGCTGGCGCGTTTCGTTACAGATATCGTATATGTATTTGTGGATCCACGCATTAAATTGACCGGCGGAAAGGAGAGGTAGACATGGAGAAAGAACAAAGTATGCCTCATCCTGCGGCACTAAACTTAAAGCCTGAAGATTTTCAGAAAATTGGTCCTGATGAGAAACAATCCGAGGTAATACAGCGTGAAAGTTTGTCCTCCTGGAGAGATTCCTGGGAAAGATTGCGCAAGAACAAGCTTGCTATGACGGGCTTGGTTATTATGATCTTGATTGTCATCATGGCCATTATCGGCCCGATGATCTCGAACTATGATTATGAAACGAATGATTTGATGAATACGAATATGCCGCCTTCATCAGAACATTGGTTTGGAACCGACGATCTGGGCCGCGACGTTTTTGTTCGTACCTGGATGGGAGCTCGGATATCCTTGACCGTTGGTCTTGCAGCTGCTGCGATTGACTTGATGATTGGTGTAATATATGGCGGCATCATGGGTTATTTCGGTGGCCGTGTCGATGAGTTCATGAATAAGTTTGCAGAAATTTTGTATTCCATTCCGTATCTGCTCGTTACGATTTTGCTGCTGGTTGTATTCGAACCAAGTTTAGGAACGATCATACTCGCCTTAACCATCACCGGGTGGATTAACATGTCCTGGATTGTGCGGGGCGAGATTATGCAGCTTAAGAGCAGAGAATATGTCCTCGCCTCACGTTCGATGGGAGCTGGAACCGCGCGCCTGTTGTTCCGGCATTTGATTCCGAATGCGATGGGTCCGATTATCGTTACCTTGACCCTGTCGGTTCCAAGCGCGATCTTTGCCGAGGCATTCCTGAGCTTCCTGGGTCTTGGCGTTCAAGCACCGGTTGCTTCATGGGGCTCCATGATTAATGATGCCCTGTCCGGATGGATGTACTATCCATGGCGGATGTTGTTCCCTGCTCTATTTATCAGCTTGACGATGTTAGCATTTAACATTTTCGGTGATGGATTGCGTGATGCGCTTGATCCGAAATTGAAAAAATAGGAGGTGGGAAGGTATGGAACCGATCTTGCAGGTAAAGGACCTCAACGTATCGTTTCGTGTTCGCGGCGGTGAAGTAAAGGCAGTCCGCGGCATGAATTTTGAAGTCGGCAAGGGGGAGACGGTTGCCATCGTCGGTGAGTCCGGAAGCGGTAAAAGTGTTACCGCCCAGACCATTATGCGATTGATTCCGTCCCCGCCCTCAGAAATAAAAAAGGGTGAGGTCATTTTCCAAGGACAGGACCTTCTCAAAAAAACGAATAAACAAATGGAAGCGATTCGCGGCAAGGATATTGGAATGATCTTTCAGGATCCGATGACATCGCTGAATCCGACCATTAGAATAGGCAAACAAATCACAGAGGTGCTGATCAAGCACCAGGGAATGTCTTTCGCCGAAGCCAAAAAACACGCTATAGAAATGCTGAAGCTGGTGGGCATCAAAAATGCGGAGGAGCGCTTCAATCAGTATCCGCATGAGTTCTCCGGCGGTATGCGTCAGCGTGCAATGATCGCCATTGCGCTTGCATGTAAGCCGACCCTGCTGATTGCGGACGAACCGACAACGGCACTTGACGTGACCATTCAGGCACAGATTATGGACGTTATGAAGGAAATGCAGGAACGTTTGGGCACATCGATCATTCTGATCACGCATGACCTCGGCGTTGTTGCCGGTATGTGTGACCGTGTCATCGTCATGTATGCAGGTGAAGTGGTGGAAACGGGAACGAAATGGGAGATTTTCAAAAATCCGCAGCATCCTTACACCAAAGGGTTGCTTCGTTCCATGCCGCGTCTGGATCAGAAGAAAGACGAACCGCTCATTCCGATTATCGGAACACCGCCGGATCTGATTAAACCACCTGTAGGCTGTCCGTTCGCTGCTCGCTGTGACGAAGCTATGCGAATTTGTGAACGGGTGGATCCAGGCGCAACGGAATTCAGCGACACGCACACGGCGCGCTGCTGGAATCTGCATCCGATGGCGAAGGAGGCCCAAGGTTCATGAAGGATAACCACTTGATTGAGGTAAAAGGCCTGAAGAAGTATTTTAACGTGGGCAAAGGCCAGGTTCTTAAAGCGGTTGACGATCTGAATTTCTTTATTCGTGAAGGCGAAACGCTTGGTATGGTGGGAGAGTCGGGTTGCGGTAAATCCACTGCAGGACGGACGATTCTCCGCCTTTATGAGCCTACGGCCGGCAGCGTTAATTTTAACGGAACGGATATTTACAAGCTGTCTCCGGGCAAAATGAAGGCGATGCGCCGCGATATGCAGATGATCTTCCAGGATCCGTATGCCTCGCTGAACCCAAGATTCACAGTGTCGGATATTATCGGGGAAGCTCTGGATATTCACGGTATGGCCGGCAGCCGCGCCGAACGCAAGAAGCGGATTGAGGAGCTGCTGGATATGGTCGGCTTGAATAGTGACCACTCGACGCGCTACCCTCATGAATTCTCGGGCGGTCAGCGTCAACGGATCGGGATTGCCCGTGCTCTCGCGGTGAACCCTAAATTTATCATCTGTGATGAGCCGATCTCGGCGCTCGACGTTTCGATTCAGGCGCAGGTTGTTAACCTGCTTAAAGATTTGCAGGACCGACTTGGCCTGACCTATCTCTTCATTGCGCATGACCTGTCCATGGTTAAGCATATCAGTGACCGGGTAGCGGTTATGTATTTGGGTAAAATGGTGGAGCTGGCAGACAGTGAAGAGCTGTATGCAAATCCGATCCATCCATATACCAAAACCTTGTTGTCCGCGATTCCGATTCCGGATCCGGAAATTGAGGCAAACAAAAAGCGGCTCAAGCTGGAAGACGATATGCAGGGGCCGATTTCAGCTGCCAAAGGCGAAGACGGAACGGTTCAACTGGACGTGAAGGATTCGGAATTGGTTGAAGTGTCCAAAGGACACTGGGTTGCAAAAGCCTACGCTTGAATAAACGGACCTCAGTATGAGGAAGCAGCTTCAAGAATAGCCGCTGGCATCGTGCCGGCGGCTTATTCTTTTCCTTTGACGCAGAATGCCAACATTCGGTACAATCAAGAAAGGCAAAATAATATAGAAGAAATTAAATTTAAGCACAATCTAGATTTGGTTACGACGTAGAATAGGAGGCATACCTCATGAATATCGTTCCGGAACCATTATCCCTCGCTTCGCGTCTCGCTCAGGATTATATTCATCATTTCGACCGGGTAAGCGGGTTCTACGGTGAAGATTACCGCGGCGAGCACAGCTTTGCAGAGCGGGTACAATGGCTGGATCTTTCTGAAGACAAGCGAATTCAGCGTAAAGCGCTGGTGGATTGTCTTCGGACGTACAATAAGAAACACAATGATCATCCCGCTGTACATAAATCACTCCAACTTCTGGAGCGGCCAGGAACGGTTACGATGGTTGGTGGACAACAAAGCGGTTTGTTCACTGGACCTCTGCTTGTCATATATAAAGCAATTACCGTTATTCAAGCGGCCCGCGAGGCGGAAGAGCGCTTGAAACGTCCTGTCGTGCCTGTATTTTGGATCGCCGGGGAGGATCATGATTGGGATGAAGTGAATCATACGTACTTCCTGAATCAGGATCTGCAGCTTTCCAAGATCAAGCTTGATGCCAAGGACGGACTCAGGACGTCAGTTAGTTATACTGACGTTGCTGAGGAAGATTGGAATTCGATGCTGGCAGAGCTTCAGACTCAATTGGCAGACAGCGAATATAAGGCAGATCTGCTGAAGATGGCGAGGGAATCGCTGAACGGTTCGGCCGGGCTCAGCGAGGCATTCGCTAAACTGATCAGCTATCTGTTCGGCAAATATGGGCTGATCCTCCTGGATTCGGCAGACCCGGGACTTCGGGCGTTGGAAGTACCCATATTCGAATCATTGATTACCCGCAACGAACAAATGGGACTTTCGTACCAGCAGGCTGCGAGGGATATCGCGGGTCAGGGTTATGAAGTCCAGGCTGATGTATCCGAGAATGGGGCTAACTTGTTCTACTTGCATGAAGGCAGACGCTTGTTGCTTTACCGAGAAGGACGTGTATTCTCAGACCGGAAAGGCATCGTTTCGCTGACGGAAGATGAACTGCTTCGGGATTTGCATCAGCACCCTGAACGCTTCAGCAACAATGTGTTGACCCGTCCAATCATGCAGGATTCACTGCTGCCCGTGCTCGGGACGATACTCGGTCCAGGCGAGATTTCCTATTGGGCGATTACGCGTTATGCATTCTCCGACTTGGGTTTGCAGATGCCGCTGATTATCCCAAGAATGTCATTCTCCATCGTAGATGGAACTGTCCATAAGCTGATGGAGAAATACGGATTGTCCTTCGAGGATGTCCAGCTTCGATTGTCCGAGAAGCGTGAGGCTTGGCTTGCCAGTAAGGACGAGCTGAATTTGGAAGCACGATTCAGACAAACCCGGGAACAATTTGAAGCATTATATCGGCCTCTAATAGAAGATCTTGGCAAAATGCAAAGTGGACTGTTAAAATTAGGTCTAACCAATAAAGATAAAATATTGGAGCAGATGGATTACCTGTTAAGTAAATCCCGGAATGCCTTGGAACAGCAGCATGAGGCCGCGCTGGCACAATGGAGGCGCATTGAACAGACGTTGTTGCCGGAAGGGAAACCTCAGGAAAGGGTATACAACATCCTGGAATACATGAATCGTTATGGATTGAATCTGGTGGATCGCCTGATGGAAATCCCATACGCTGCTTCGGGCATTCACAGGGTCGTTTACGTATAACGATCAGGAATTCAAACATCAGATCATAGGAGGCCGTTAAATGAGCTCATCATCCATACAAACCAGCAATATTACCGACTTGAAACTGGCACCGGAAGGTCATTTGAAAATCGATTGGGTGAAGGCGCATATGCCGGTATTGAACCGGGTGCGTGAACAATTCGAGAAAGAACAGCCATTCAAAGGGTTGAAAGTCGCTATCTCCTTGCATCTGGAAGCCAAGACCGCTTATCTGGCGAAAGTCATTCAGGCCGGCGGCGCTGAAGTGACGATTACGGGCAGTAATCCGCTGTCAACTCAAGATGATGTATGTGCCGCATTGGTAGAAGACGGGATCACGGTGTTTGCCAAGTATAACCCGGATCCTAAGGAATACAAGCAGCATCTCATTTCAACACTGGAGACCAGACCGGATCTGATCATCGACGATGGCGGGGATCTCGTTACGATCCTGCACTCCGAGCGTACCGATCTGCTTGAAGGAATTCGGGGCGGAGCGGAAGAGACAACGACAGGCATCCTGCGGCTGAAGTCTTTGGAGAAAGAAGGCTCTCTGAAATTTCCGATGGTTGCCGTGAATGATGCATACTGCAAATACTTGTTTGATAACCGTTACGGTACCGGACAATCGGTTTGGGACGGAATTAACCGGACGACCAACCTGGTGGTTGCAGGCAAGACGGTTGTTGTCGTAGGATATGGCTGGTGCGGCAAGGGCGTGGCCATGCGTGCCAAAGGTCTTGGTGCCAACGTTATTGTGACCGAGATTGATGCGATTAAGGCCGTTGAGGCTTATATGGACGGCTTCCGCGTCATGCCAATGCGCGAAGCGGCCAAATTGGGAGACTTCTTTGTAACCGTCACGGGTAACCGCGATGTCATCAGCGGGGAAGACTTTGATGTCATGAAGGACGGTGCCATTTTATCCAATGCCGGTCACTTCGATGTGGAAGTCAATAAACCGGATTTGTCAGAACGGTCTCAATCGGTTCGGACGGTTCGGCGCAATATCGAAGAATATCACCTGAAAGATGGCCGTAAGATTTATTTGCTTGCCGAAGGCCGTTTGGTGAATCTGGCGGCAGGTGACGGACATCCGGCGGAAATTATGGATATGACGTTTGCGCTCCAGGCACTGTCGCTCAAACATGTGAATGATCACTACAAGAACATCGGTAACCGCGTTGTAAATGTTCCTTACGAATTGGATAAACAGGTTGCCTTGTATAAACTGGAAAGTCTAGGTATTACAATCGACAGCCTGAGCGCTGAGCAGAAGTCTTACTTGGACAGCTGGGCTMAGCACTAAACAGCAGCAGCTTTAGATCATTTGCAAACCTCCTTTCCATCCCCATGCGGGATGAAAGGAGGTTTTTTGTGCGAATGTTCTGAGAGAAAGTTCCAAAAAAACAAATGCTCGATAGAAGGTATTTGATTCTTGACGCCGAATCTATTATCCTAAAGTGGTGGAAAGTGGTGCAAAGTGGGGAATCGGGGTTAAGGGGTGGAGTGCCTGATGTTCATGGGGGAGTTTCAACATAGCATCGACGATAAGGGGAGAATCATTATCCCTGCTAAGTTTCGCGACCTCCTGGGCACCTCGTTTATCGTAACCCGCGGATTGGACAATTGCCTCTTTGTATACCCCAAAGATGAATGGGCCATCATGGAACAGAAGCTCAAATCCCTGCCGCTCATGAAGTCGGATGCACGCGCATTCACCCGGTTTTTTTTCTCCGGGGCGACGGAATGTGAATGGGATAAACAGGGAAGGGTAAATTTGCCGGGCAATTTGCGCGAGTTCGCCAAGCTCGAGAAGGAATGCGTCGTCATCGGCGTATCGAGCCGAGTGGAGATCTGGAGCAAGGAGCAGTGGCAGAATTACTATCAGCAGTCGGAGGAAGCATTCAATGACATTGCTGAGAAGCTGGTAGATTTTGATTTTGATTTATAACCAGCTAGGAACATCGTATTGAAATGGACAATTTACACTTAAAATCATGAATGAGACACAATGGAGGGCTGCAGCTTTGTTCCATCACATCACAGTGCTTAAGCAAGAAGCGACAGAAGGGCTGCGCATCAAACCAGACGGTATATATGTTGACTGTACGCTCGGGGGAGCAGGGCACAGCTCGCTGATTGCTTCCCAACTAAGTTCGAATGGTCGGTTAATCGCATTGGATCAGGACGATTGGGCTTTGAATAACGCCCGGGAAGTCATGAAGCCGTATGTGGACCGGATCACGCTCGTCAAAACCAATTTTCGTGATTTGGAGGAAGTGCTCCGTAACGAAGTGGAGGTTGACGAGAACGGGCAGCCGCAAGTTGACGGTATACTGTTCGATTTGGGCGTATCTTCTCCGCAGTTCGATGAAGGGGAGAGAGGGTTTAGTTACAATCATGATGCCCCGCTGGATATGCGGATGGATCAATCCGCCGAGCTTACCGCAGCCAAGATTGTAAACGAATGGCCGGAACAGGAAATCGCGCGAATATTGTATGAATACGGCGAAGAGAAATTTTCAAGGCGGATTGCCAAGGTCATTGTTGAAAGAAGGGCACAGAGCCCTATTCAGACAACCGGCGAGCTTGTCGAGATGATTAAGGAAGGGATTCCGGCCGCAGCTCGGAGAACGGGCGGCCACCCGGCCAAACGAAGCTTTCAAGCGTTTCGTATAGCGGTAAATGATGAGCTTGGCGCATTCAAAGACGCGCTTCACCAAGCCGTGCGATGTCTTGCACCGGGAGGAAGAGTGTCGGTCATCACGTTTCACTCGCTCGAAGACCGGATATGCAAACAGATTTTTAACAGTTACATTCCCAAGTGCACATGCCCTCCAGATTTTCCGATGTGTGTATGCGGAGGCGGCCAAGGTGAGCTGAAGTTGGTGAACCGCAAACCGCTTATCCCCTCTGCGGAAGAGATTGAGAGTAATCCAAGGGCGCGTTCGGCGAAGCTGCGGATTGCGGAGAAACTGTAGAAACATAAAATCCCTGAAGAAGGAGAATCAGCCATGGCTTACACGCGCGGCAATTTAGCCGTACAGGAGAGACAGAAGGAAACGCAGCAGTCCGCTTATCTCGAGAAGACAAAAGTCGTCAAACGCCGTTCCCAGCTTCCGCAAAAAGAAAAGCTGCTGTATTTGTTATCCGTGGTATTTGTGGTTGCCGTCATGGGCGTCATTGGCATGAGTCATGTTCATTCCTATGACTTGAACCGGCAGATCCAGTCGACGGAGAACGACATACTCCAAGCGAAACGAGATATTAATCAGCTACAGGTTGAGAAGCAAACACTGGAGACGCAAATATTGGACAAGGCGAAAGAGCTGGGCTATGTCCCTATTGATAACAATAATACGATCCATCTATCACCGGTCTCGGGGTCATCCGAGACACAGAATTCGGACTCGGGACAAAATGATTGAAGTGTGAGGTTTTGACCGATGATAAAAAAAATCAAACTGCGTACCGTGCTAATAGGGGGATGTATAACCCTCTTTTTTGCTTTATTGATTGGTCGGGTATTTTGGCTGCAGGTGATCGATAACGACTTCTGGAAGGCCGAAGCTTTAAAGAAGTGGTCTCGTACTCAACCACTGCCTTCTTCTCGAGGGACTATTATGGATCGGAATGGCAATATCCTAGCCATGGACGCTCCAGCCTTTACGGTCATTGTGAATCCTGCGGTCATTCAGGCGAACGGCATGGAGAATGAGGTCGTTAAAGGACTGCACGAAATTCTTGACAAGGATGAGGACGAGCTACGTGAACTGGTCAGAGCTAAAAACAAGGATGGGGAATACCTCAAAGGTGTGGAAGTCCGCAGCGAAGGATGGAAGATTGACAAGGAGAAGAAGGACGAGGTTGAAGAATATAGTGAAAGCTTAAATCAAAAATTAAAGGCTGCCGGCAAAGTCCCCGATTCGGGCATCGGCTTTCAGAGAGAGCAAAAACGCTTCTATACAAAAGAAACAAGGGCTGCACATATACTAGGGTATACTGATCGCCAGGGTAAGGGTATCGGAGGCATTGAGCAGCGATATGACGAGTTCCTTAAGGGAACCGACGGATTCGCTTCGTACAAA
The DNA here is from genome assembly GCF_049893405.1 of Paenibacillus sp. Dod16. NCBI lineage: Bacteria > Bacillati > Bacillota > Bacilli > Caryophanales > Paenibacillaceae > Paenibacillus > Paenibacillus sp. Dod16. The sequence continues at coordinate 49,946 of NZ_JBNDYG010000029.1, read as the reverse complement.
AGTGATAAAAAAGGGGTCAAGCTCCCGAGTGAAGACGATTTATACCAGCCCGCAATAAATGGGAAAAATTTAGTACTGACGACTGACGACACAATCCAGTATTATATCGAGGAAGCGATGCGCGACACGTATAACCAATATAAACCAATCAGTATGACGGTAATCGCAGCGGATCCGAACACGATGGAAATACTGGGGATGGCCAATATGCCGACTTTTGATCCCAATACATATTCGGAATGGAATCAAAAGAATTTTATCAATCATGCAGTAAGTTCAAGATATGAGCCTGGATCCACCTTTAAAATCGTGACGCTGGCCAGTGCAGTTCATGAGAAGCTGTTTAACCCGGGTGCTATTTATCAATCCGGATCCATAAGAGCGGGTGGAAGAACCCACCGGGACATTAACAGCGTAGGTTGGGGCCCCATTACCTACCTGGAAGGCGTGAAAAGGTCGAGTAACGTGGCATTTGTAAAGTTGGGATACGAAATGCTCGGCAAGGAGCGATTTACTAACTATATTCGGGAGTTTGGGTTTACGGAGAAAACGAAAATCGATCTTCCGGGCGAAATTCTCGGTACCTTGAACATGACTTATGATTCCGATATTTCTACCATGACTTATGGTTACGCCGTATCCGTAACGCCTATTCAGCAGATTGCTGCCATTTCAGCCGTTGCCAACGGAGGCAAGCTCATGCAGCCTCATATGGTTAAGCAGATCGAGGACCCTAACACGGGCAAGGTTGAGAAAATCGAGCCGAAAGTCGTGCGCCAGGTCATATCTCCTGAGGCTGCAAGAGAGACAGGGACTTACCTTGAGCAAGTTGTAGCTGACCAAGTAAATGGTACAGGAAGGCTTGCATATATCGACGGCTACCGTGTTGCGGGAAAAACTGGTACGGCGATTAAATCCAATGGAGGATATGCGGATCGTTCCAAACAAATCGTTTCGTTTATTGGCTATGCACCAGTTGAGAATCCAAAGATAGCCGTATTGGTCATCATTGACGAAGCGAACGATGAACAAGGCGGCGGTAAGCTGGCAGCGCCTATATTTAAAGAGATCGTATCCAAGACATTGAATTATTGGGGCGTTCCCAAATCGAATGTAAAGCAGGATAAAGAAAAAACGAATTCAGGAACATCGCTGAAGGATTCCCTGAAAGCACCGGATTTTACGGGGTTGAAGCTGAGTGACGTAAAAGCCAAGCTGTTGAAGGATGGAGTGGCATTTGAGACCTTGGGCAACGGAAACACGGTGAAGGAGCAATACCCGCCCGCCAATGCGATCATTAGTGCAGGACAACGGATTTATCTTCTTACAGAGGATAGTCCAACGATGAAAATCCCGAATTTAGAGGGTGAATCGCTTAGGGACGCCATGGAAGTGCTCACCTTGATGAAAGTAAAGGTTAATGTTCAGGGTGAAGGCTACGTTGTTTCGCAGTTGGAAGCCAAGGAGAACGGCCAGCGAATCGTGCAGTTAACGCTGAAGTCGGCTCAAGAGTTGATCACGGGAAGCAGCAGCTCTGATGAAACATCGTCCGATGGCAGCGAGGAATCCAGCGATAAAGAATCCACCGATGAAGAAACAGAAGCAACAGGCAAGACAGAAGGGGAATAGCTTGTTCTAACCCGGGTTTGTCCCGAATACTCATGTGAAGAACGCATATCATGAGCTTTCGGGTTCAAACAGGGAGGGAAGCTTAGGTGAAAGTATCCAAGGTATCGCAGCGGAGAAGGCTGCTCTGGAGCCTGCTGCTGCTGCTCCTGCTGTTCTCAGCACTGATTATCAGACTGGCTTATGTACAGATTGGGAAAGGCGCGGAGCTGTCGGCGAAGGCGGAGGATCTCTGGCGCCGCGACATTCCGTTTGCGGCACAGCGTGGTGAAATTTTGGATCGCAACGGAACCGCATTGGTTACGAATATAACGACACCGACCATTTGGGCGATTCCTGTACAAATCAAAGATCCGGACCATACGGCCGAAACCTTGGCCGGGCTTATCAACATGGACAAAGCCGATATCAAGAAAATCATTACGAAACGTTCGAGGTTGGAACGGATAAATCCCGGTGGACGAAAAATTACGATGGAGCTGGCTCAGGAAATTCGTGATTTGAAGCTGCCGGGTATCGTTGTTGCTGAGGATAACAAACGGTATTATCCCTATGGCGATCTCGCAGCCCATATTTTGGGGTTCACGGGAGCCTACAGCCAGGGACTCACCGGGCTGGAAGCCATGCATGACGACAAGCTGAAGGGATTCGAAGGCGGAATATCCTATCTGTCCGATGCGGGCGGAAGAATCATGCCGGGCTCCTCGGAGAAATACGTAGAGCCCCGCGACGGTCTGAATCTGGAGCTGACGATCGATAAATCGATTCAGTCCATAATGGAGCGGGAGCTTGATCAAGCCATGGTGAAGTATCAGGCGAATGGGGCTTGGTCGATCGCCATGAATCCCAAGACGGGTGAGATTTTGGCAATGGCCAGCAGGCCAGGGTATTCTCCTGCCAATTACCAGGAGTTTTCAGCCGAGACGTACAACCGTAACCTGCCGATCTGGATGACCTATGAACCAGGCTCGACATTCAAGATTATAACGCTTGCCGCTGCCCTTGAAGAGGACAAGGTTGACCTGAAGAACGACCACTTCTTTGACAGTGGGGCGGTAGAGGTCGGTGGAGCGAGACTGCGCTGCTGGAAAAAAGGCGGCCATGGCAGTCAGACCTTCATGGAGGTTGTCCAGAACTCCTGCAACCCGGGCTTCGTCGCGTTAGGTCAGAAGCTGGGCAAGGAAAGCCTGTTTCAGTATATCCGCGATTTTGGCTTCGGGGCAAAGACGGGCATCGATTTGAATGGGGAAGAGAATGGGATCCTGTTCAAACTCGACAATGTCGGTCCTGTTGAGCTGGCGACAACGGCATTTGGGCAAGGAGTATCGGTTACGCCGATCCAGCAGGTTGCTGCAGTGTCTGCCGCCATTAACGGCGGCAAATTGTTTAAGCCGCATGTGGCCAAGGCGTGGGTCAATCCAGAAACGGGAGAGACGGTCGAGGAAATCAAGCCGGAGCTTGTCAGACAAGTGATCTCGGAGGAAACATCCAAGCAAGTCCGCGAGGCACTCGAGAGCGTCGTTGCTAAGGGGACCGGGCGCCCTGCCTTCATCGACGGCTATCGAGTCGGAGGGAAGACGGGAACCGCCCAGAAGGTTATTAACGGCCGGTACTCATCGACCGAGCATATCGTATCGTTCATCGGATTCGCGCCTGCCGATGATCCTGAAATTGTGGTGTACACGGCGGTAGATAATCCGAAGGGCATTCAATTCGGTGGCGTCGTGGCTGCTCCGATCGTGCAGAATATCCTGGAGGATGCGCTGCATTATATGAATGTTCCGCCGCGTAAAGACCAGCTTGCCCGTGAATACAAGTATGGTGAGACACCAACCGTGACTGTACCGAACCTGGTCGGAGCTACGGTTCAGGATCTGTATGAGGATCTGAATATGAATTTCATGCTGGCCAAGTCCGGGACCGGCAACACAGTGATTTCCCAGGCGCCGAAGCCGGGAAGTCGGGTAGAGCGAGGGTCTACCATTCGGATCTATATGGGTGAAGACCCCGAGGGAACCAAGCACGAACATTAAGGCATCATCCGATTCGGGAGCGAGGGCGGATGATGCAGATATATAGAGAGAGGGATAACAATGAAATTGAAGCAATTATCATCCGTATTGGCGGCTGCTGTTATCGAAGGATCCGGAGAAGTTGAAATCACGGGGATTGAAACAGACTCAAGACAAGTGAAAGCGGGGGATTTGTTCATTTGTCTGCCGGGCCATACGGTAGATGGACACCAGTTTGCTGCCCAGGCCGCTGACCAAGGCGCTGCGGCATTGGTTGTTGAGCGAAAGCTTGAGGTCGACCTTCCGCAAGTCATCGTGAGGGACAGCCGCTTTGCGATGGCGGGTTTGGCGAACGCCTTTTATAATCAGCCGAGCTCCCGCATGAAGATGATTGGCGTAACCGGAACGAACGGCAAGACTACGACAACGTATTTGATCGAGACGATCATGAATGATTACGGTTTGAAGACCGGATTGATCGGCACGATTCAGATGAAATACGATGGTCAGTCCTTCCCGATGCCAAGAACGACGCCAGAGGCGCTGGAGCTCCAGCGTTACTTGAACGATATGGCGAACGCAGGCACCGAGTGCTGCGTGATGGAGGTATCCTCGCATGCGCTCGAACAGGGGCGGGTAAAGGGAACGGACTTCCGAACGGCTATATTCACAAACCTGACGCAGGATCATCTGGACTACCATCATACGATGGAAGAATACCGCGGGGCAAAAGGGTTATTTTTCTCCCGGCTGGGCAACGCTTTTGCCAAGGATGAACCATCACGCAAATATGCCGTCCTGAATGCGGATGATGAGGCTTCGGCTTATTTTGCCAAGCAGACGGCGGCGGAAGTGATTACCTATGGTTTGGGAGAAGATGCGGATATACGGGCAAGCAACATCTCAATCACCGCTCAAGGCACCTCGTTCCATGTGGATACCTTCCGCGGCAGTGCGGATATTGCGATTCGAATGGTAGGGAAATTCAACGTGTATAATGCCATGGCCGCGATCGCTGCCGCGCTTCTTGAGGGAATCCCTCTCGAGGATATCAAGAACAGCCTGGAGTCCGTGCCCGGCGTTGACGGCCGCGTTGAGGTCGTGGATGAAGGTCAGCCGTACGCCGTGATCGTTGATTATGCGCACACGCCGGACGGACTCGAAAATGTACTGCGTACCGTTAATGAATTCGCTGAGGGCCGAGTGCTTACGGTATTCGGCTGCGGCGGCGACCGGGATCGGACCAAACGGCCGATCATGGGTAAAATTGCTGCGAAATATAGCGATGTTGTATTGGTGACTTCCGATAATCCCCGCACGGAAGATCCGGATTTGATCCTGAAGGATATCGAAGCCGGCTTGATTGAGGACGGGGTGTCAACAGAAAGCTACAAACTCATCGTTGATCGCCGGAAAGCGATTGAAAAGGCTATTGAAATGGCAAGCCCGGGCGATGTAGTATTGATTGCGGGGAAAGGTCACGAGACCTACCAGCTGATTGCGGGCGAAGTGCTAGATTTTGACGACCGCATCGTAGCCAAAGACGCGATAAGGGGCAGACAATAGTGATCCATAAATCATTAAAGAGCATCGCCGACATGTGCGGCGGGACGCTCTCACGTAACCAAGATGACAATATTATCATTCAAGGGGTCGGTACCGACTCCCGAACCATACAGCCGGGAAATTTGTTTGTTCCGATTGTTGGCGAGAAATTTGACGGGCATGCGTTCGTGGAGAGTGTGCTCGCCAGCGGAGCCGGCGCAGTGCTCTGGCAGAGAGATCATCAACCGATTCCCGACCTGCCGCTCATTCTCGTGGAGGATACGTTAACGGCGCTCCAGACGCTTGCGGCGGCCTATTTGTCCGAGAGCAGCGCCAAGGTGGTGGGCATAACCGGCAGCAACGGGAAAACCACCGTGAAGGACATGGTGTCCGCACTGCTTGAAACCACGTTTAACGTTCACAAGACGCAAGGCAATTACAACAATCATATCGGTCTTCCGTTAACCGTCCTCGCGATGAAGGAAGACACCGATATTATCGTGCTTGAGATGGGCATGAGCGGACGTCACGAGATTGAACTCCTTTCGAACATTGCTCATCCGGATATGACGGTGATTACCAACGTGGGGGAAGCGCATCTGCTTCAGCTCGGTTCGCGCGAAGAAATCGCCCGCGCCAAGCTTGAAATTATTAGCGGCATGAAGCCGGGCGGCTTGCTGATCTACCATGGGGACGAACCGTTGATCCGCCAGGTGCTTGCTGAAGAAACTACGGTGAAGCCAGAAGGGCTTCGAACATTTACGTTTGGCAATCAAGAAACCAATGACGATTATCCGACGGGACTTATGTTCCATGCAAGAGGAATCATCTTCACTTCGAACCGGCATGCGGGCGAAGGCTTTAGCTTGCCGCTTCTCGGGCGTCATAACGTAGTCAACGCGCTTGCGGCGATGGCTGTAGCAGCCCATTTGGGAATCGGCGATGAAGCTATTCGCAGCGGGTTTGCCAATCTGAAACTGTCGAGCATGCGGATCGAAGCCGTGGAGACTGCTTTCGGGGTCACCGTGCTGAACGATGCTTATAATTCGAGTCCTACCGCGGTCAAGGCGGCATTGGACGTGCTTGGTGATATGAAAGGCTACCACCGGCGAATTGCCGTTCTCGGGGACATGCTGGAACTTGGTCAGCGTGAAGAGGAATTCCATGCCGAGATTGGAGATTACTTATCTCCGGACAACACGGATCTTGTGTTCACCTTCGGCCCATTGTCTCTTCACACGGCTATGAAAGCGAAAGACCGCTTTCCTGAAGGAGCAGTGCTTCCGTTTACGGATAAAGAAAAACTGATCGAAGCCTTGCTGGAGCGGGTAACGGAGAAGGATATCGTATTGGTGAAAGCCTCGCGCGGCATGAGGCTGGAACACGTAGTTGACGCGTTAAAGGCGCTGCCTGGCGGCAACAACGGAGTGAGGGGGTGAGCTGATGGACTTTCAATTGCTGTTATTAACAATCGGTGTAGCGTTTGTGCTTGCGGTGATATCGGCTCCGCTGCTCATTCCGCTGCTGCGGCGGATGAAGTTCGGCCAGCAGGTTAGGAACGACGGTCCGCAGAGCCACTTGAAAAAAGCCGGAACGCCAACGATGGGCGGCGTTGTGATTCTGCTTGCTTTTACACTGACTTATATTAAATTTTCTCCAGTCGATACTGATTTCTATGTGATGATCGTAGCGACGCTCGGCTTCGGTTTGATCGGCTTTCTTGACGACTATATTAAGATCGTATTTCGCAGATCATTAGGACTCACGGCCAGGCAGAAGCTGTTTGGACAGCTTCTGTTTTCCGGCATTATGTGCTGGCTGTTGATCTCCAACGGCCATAGCACGGCGATAAGCGTTCCAGGAATGGATTGGTCCTTTGATTGGGGGCCGTGGTTCTATTATCCGTTCATCGTGGTCATGATGCTTGCCATCAGCAACGCGGTGAATTTCACCGATGGAGTGGATGGTCTTCTGTCCGGTGTCAGTGCGATTGCCTTTGGCGCTTATGCCATTGTGGCGATCCAGTCTACGTCGTTTGCGGCGGCATTCTGCGCAGCGGCGATGATCGGTGCGGTACTCGGTTTTCTGGTATTTAACGCTCACCCTGCTAAAGTGTTCATGGGAGATACAGGGTCTTTAGGAATCGGGGGCGCTATTGGCGCCATAGCGATCGTAACCAAGAGCGAGCTGCTGTTCCTCATTATTGGCGGGGTATTCGTCATAGAAATGTTATCCGTTGTGCTTCAGGTGGTTTCCTTCAAAACCAGAGGCAAGCGAATATTCAAAATGAGCCCGATCCATCACCATTATGAATTATCCGGGTGGTCGGAGTGGCGCGTCGTCTTTACATTTTGGGCCGTGGGACTGATACTTGCGGGACTCGGACTTTATATCAACAAGGGGTTGTAACATATGAAGCAGCTAGAAGATTATCGGGATAAGCATATCGTCGTACTGGGACTGGCCAAAAGCGGAGTACAGGTAGCTAAAGTGCTGCATCAAGCCGGAGCCTCCGTCATTGTGAACGACAGAAAGGAAAGAGAACAGTGTCCTGAAGCTTCGGAGCTCGAGGCTTTGGGTATTTCTGTTATTTGCGGTGGACATCCCGATGATCTTATTCATCCCGGTGTAACGCTTCTTGTCAAAAATCCCGGAATTCCGTATTCCGCCCCGCCTGTTCAAAAGGCGCTGGAGCTTAAGATTCCTGTCGTGACCGAAGTTGAAATCGCCTATCACCTGTGTGAAGCACCGATCATCGGCATCACAGGCTCGAATGGCAAAACAACGACGACAACCTGGGTAGGCAAGCTGCTGGAAAACGCGGGTCTTTCCCCGATTGTAGCCGGTAATATCGGCACGCCACTATCCGAGGCTGCAGCAGAAGCAACTGAAAACAATTGGATGGTCGTTGAGCTGAGCAGCTTTCAATTAAAAGGAACAGAGGAGTTCAGGCCGCGTATTGCCTGCCTTCTCAACATTGCGGAAACGCATCTTGATTACCATGGCGGAATGGATGATTATGTTGCATCCAAAGCCAAGCTGTTCGCCAACCAGACTGCAGATGATACCGCTGTGCTCAATTGGGATGATCCCGTGTGCAGAAACCTTGTTCCGTATATCAAGGCGCGCATTGTGCCTTTTTCGATGAGTGAGAGCCTTCGTGAAGGGGTTCACGTAATGCCGCCATATGTTGCCGGTACCCCGGACTCGGACGACGACGATCAGGGGCGTACGCTGATTTATACAGATGGCGAAGGGTTTACGCATGAGATCATCCGTGTGGAGAACATCGGACTGCCCGGAAGATTTAATGTAGGGAATGCATTGGCTGCCTGTGCGATCGCCATAGCGGCCGGCGTTGCTCCCGATAAGCTGGAAGAAGCTTTATCCAGCTTCCGCGGTGTTGAGCATCGCCTGGAATACGTTGCCGAGCTTCAGGGCGTATCCTATTACAATAACTCGAAGGCAACGAACTCCAAGGCGACGCACATGGCATTGACTTCGTTCAAGGAGCCTATCATATTAATCGCGGGCGGGCTTGACCGCGGGTCGGATTATGAGGAATTGATTCCTTCCTTGCAAGGAAGGGTGAAAGCCGTCGTGCTTCTTGGCGAAACGAAGGAGAAAATCGCGAAGGCTGCTGCCAAAGCCGGATTAAAGGACATCTTCCTCGTCGATAATGGGAAGGACGCCGCCGCGACTTTGACCTCGGCTGTCCAGAAGGCTGCCGGGCTCGCAGAGAGCGGGGATATTGTTCTACTATCTCCCGCATGTGCGAGCTGGGACATGTTTCCTTCCTTCGAGGATCGAGGACGCATTTTTAAAGAGGCGGTGCATAACCTTTAAGTAGGGGGGTGGATAAGCCCCTACTAAGGATGTACGAGGTGGCCTTTCCATGAACAAGAACCGCCAGGCGCCCGATCTGTGGCTGCTTATCTGTATTTTGGCCCTGCTGGCCATCGGAATCGTCATGGTATACAGCGCAGGATCCGTCCTCGCATTTCATGACTATGGCGATAAGTTTTATTTTGTGAAGCGTCAGCTGTTTTTTGCCTGTTTGGGGCTTGCTGCCATGTACTTCACATCGAGGACCGACTATCGGGTTTGGAAGAAATACAGCAAGCTTGCATTGCTGGTCTGCTTTTTTATGCTGATTATCGTACTTATTCCAGGGGTCGGCGTTGTTCGCGGTGGAGCCAGAAGCTGGCTCGGCATTAGCTCGTTCGGAATTCAACCCTCCGAGTTTATGAAGCTGGGCATGATTCTGTTTCTATCACGCTGGCTCAGTAAGCAAGATTATGATATTACGTCTTTTACTAGGGGGCTTTTGCCGCCGCTTGGTTTAATCGGACTGGCATTCGGATTGATTATGCTGCAGCCTGATTTGGGTACGGGTGCCGTTATGCTTGGAGCTGCGATGATGATTGTTTTTACCGCAGGGGCACAGATGAAGCATCTGGGCTTTCTCGCATTAGGCGGGGTTGCCGGTTTCATTGGCTTGATTCTGACAGCCCCCTACCGGCTGAAGCGGATAACCGGGTTTCTCGATCCATGGTCCGATCCGCTTGGCGCAGGCTATCAGATCATCCAATCCCTCTATGCCATAGGGCCGGGTGGACTCGGCGGGCTCGGGCTTGGCATGAGTCGCCAGAAGTACGCCTATGTACCTGAGCCGCAGACTGATTTTATTTTTTCGATCTTGGCCGAAGAGCTTGGATTCATTGGCGGTTTGATTGTACTGCTCTTGTTCGCTGCCTTGGTGTGGCGGGGCATGAGAGTGGCCATGACGGTATCCGACGGCTTTGGAAGTCTGCTGGCTGTTGGGATCGTGGGCATGGTCGCCATACAGGTCGTTATCAATATCGGTGTCGTTATCGGTTTAATGCCGGTGACAGGGATTACGCTGCCGCTCATCAGTTACGGAGGCAGCTCATTGACGCTGATGCTGACGGCGCTGGGCATTCTATTAAATATTTCCCGTTATGCGAGGTGAAGGGTATGCGTGTCGTATTGACCGGCGGCGGAACGGGGGGGCATATTTACCCCGCCGTTGCCATTGCAAGACAATGTGAGAAGGAAGATCCGAAAACGGAGTTTTTATATATCGGAGGTACGCGGGGTCTCGAAAGCAAGCTGGTGCCCCAGGAGAAGCTGCCGTTTGAGAGCATCGATATCACGGGGTTCCGGCGCAAGCTGTCGCTGGATAACGTGAAGACGATCATGCGTTTTTTCAAAGGCGTGAAGCGATCGAAGGCCCTTCTGAAGGAATTTAAACCCGATGTCGTGATCGGTACCGGAGGTTATGTGTGCGGTCCGGTGGTTTATGCAGCGGCCAAGCTCGGGATACCAACCATGATTCATGAGCAGAATGCGATTCCCGGCCTAACCAACCAGTTCCTCAGCCGCTATGCGGATACGGTGGCGGTCAGCTTTGAGGGATCGGAGTCTTCCTTTCCTAAAGCCAAAAGAACGGTATATACAGGAAATCCACGTGCGACAACGGTATTATCCGCCAATCGTGAACGTGGATTTGCTACGCTCGGCATTCCGGTGGACAGCCAGGTCGTACTGATCGTCGGCGGAAGCCGGGGTGCCAAGGCGATCAATAACGCGATGATCGGGATGGCGCCGTTCATACAGAAACTGCCGGGCGTACATTTCGTGTTTGTTACGGGCGAAACTTATTTTGAGAACACGCGGGAATCCATTCTGTCCCAGCTCGGTACCATGCCGAATCAACTTCATATCGTGCCATACGTTCATAATATGCCGGAAGTGCTTGCGGCTACTTCGCTGATTGTAAACCGTGCGGGAGCTTCATTCCTGGCGGAAATTACATCGCTTGGCATTCCATCCGTACTTATCCCTTCACCTAACGTCACCAATAACCATCAGGAGGCGAATGCGAGGCAATTGGAGGAAGCGGGTGCGTCCAGCATGATTCTTGAAAAGGATTTGACGGCGGAATCGCTGTTCGCAAAGCTTGAGGAGATCATGACCAGTCATAATTCCAGAGAGGCGATGTCCGCGGCTGCGAAAAAGCTCGGCAAACCGGATTCGGCATCCGTCATGGTTCAAGAAATCCGCCGGTTAACCGGCAAACGCTAAATCGGCTGGGCGATTGTCACACACCTATGGAGCCTGACATAAGATACTCTATAATCGTGACACACCCATGAGGCCGGCATTACTGACAGCGGCCATCTCTTCATCCAGTTGAAGGAATGGCCTTTTGGTTTTGAAAGTCAAGGGGAGGTTTATTTAAAATGCAGCAGTGGAAATCGCTACTATCAGAGGCCAATATCGGAACAGTGTTATGGAATGAACCGCTGGCAAAATATACGACGTGGAAAATAGGCGGACCAGCCGATTGCCTGATTATACCTGAGAACAAGGAACAGCTCAGGGAACTGGTCACCCTTCTCCATGCCCATCACATACCTTGGACACAATTGGGCCGCGGTTCAAACATGTTGGTTGCCGATAAAGGCATTCGGGGAGCGGTCATCAAGCTGGGCCAGGGATTTGAGGGGCTTCATTTTGACGGAGAGACGATAACTGCAGGCGGCAGTCTGTCTTTTGTCAAGCTCAGTGTTCTGGCCGGAAAAGAAGGATTATCCGGTCTTGAATTTGCCGGAGGCATTCCTGGATCGGTCGGAGGGGCCGTCTACATGAATGCAGGTGCCCATGGGTCTGATGTGTCACGCATATTCAAGTCCGCTGACATTGTACTGGAAACAGGGGAATTGGTTACGTATGCTGCGAAAGATATGGCGTTTGATTACCGACACTCCATTCTGCATGAACAAAAAGGGATTGTGACTGAAGCGGTATTTGGGCTCCGTCAAGGAGACCGCAAAGAAATTTCAGCTGTTATGGCCTCCTACAAGGACCGTCGCCGGCGTACACAGCCGCTCCAATCCGCAACGGCAGGCAGTGTTTTTCGCAACCCGCCCGGTGATCATGCCGCGAGGTTGATCGAGGCTGCCGGTCTTAAGGGCCTACGGATCGGGGGCGCAGAAGTTTCTTTACAGCATGCCAATTTCATTGAGAATACCGGTCAAGCGACAGCAGAGGACGTGCTCGCTTTGATGGAACGTATTAAGGAAACCATCTCGGAAAAGAACGGAATTCATATGGTGCCTGAGGTGTACGTTCTGGGCGAGCGGTAAACTCGGAGGTGATACATTGGACAAATTGGTGATTGAGGGTGGAAGGCCCCTATCTGGAACCATTCGTATCCATGGAGCAAAAAATGCAGCTTTACCTATTCTAGCAGCTAGTCTTCTGGCAGAAGGGACTGTAAGATTAAGCAATGTCCCGCACCTGCTGGATATTGAAGTGATGCTCAGCATTCTCAGCCGTCTTGGCTCCAAATGCAAGCATGAGCTGGAGACGGTAACCGTGGATACCTCGTCTGCCAATTCGTTTCATGTCCCGGAAGATTTAATGAAGCAGATGCGATCCTCCATCTTTTTGATGGGACCTCTGCTGGCCCGTTTTGGTGAAGTGACGATCTATCAGCCAGGGGGCTGCGCGATCGGAGAACGCAAGATCGACCTCCATCTTCAGGGATTGCAGGCGCTTGGTGCGGAAATCGAGGAGAGTAACGATAAGATCCATTGCAGGGCAAGCCGGCTGGTCGGAACGGATATTCATCTGGATTTTGCCAGCGTAGGGGCAACGGAGAATATCATGATGGCAGCAGCAACGGCGCTTGGCACAACGGTGCTCACCAATGCCGCCAGAGAGCCTGAAATTCAGGACCTTCAGCATTTCCTGAACAAGATGGGAGCGAACATTATCGGCGCAGGAACGGATACCATCACGATCCATGGCGTGGAGCGTCTGGAGCCTTGCGAGTACGAAATTATACCGGACCGGATCGTAGCCGGCACCGTCATGATCGCAGCAGCCGTCACCCGCGGTAGTGTAACGCTTACAAAGACCAATCCATCTCATTTAACTTCCCTTATACATGTGCTAAAGCGCGCCGGTGTTCAAACCAGTATATGCAATGATATAATAAACATAAGCTGTATGAGCCGTCCTAAAGCGGTGGAACGTATCGTGACTTCACCGTATCCTTCGTTCCCGACTGATTTGCAATCTCAGGTTATGGTCCTGCTGTCCTTGGCGGACGGATTTAGCGTGATGAAAGAGACGGTATTCGAAGGACGGTTCAAACATGTGGAGGAACTCTCCCGTATGGGGGCGGACATTTCCACGGATCTGAACTACGCGTTTATACGCGGTGTTCAGAGAATTTATGGAGCTACGGTGGAGGCAACCGATCTTCGGGCTGGAGCGGCGCTCGTCATTGCCGGTTTGGCCGCGCAGGGAACGACCGTGGTGGAGCAAGTTCACCATATTGATCGCGGTTATGATCGTATTGAAAACATGTTCCAAGGTTTAGGCGCCCGGATCTATCGTCAATCTCCGGTGCCAAAACCGCTTGATTTAGCCAATTGAGGTCCTGGGCTTCCCCTCCGAACAAGGAGGGGATAACAGGTCTTTATGGAGAGAGTGGATATGTCCAAGACACATATGCCTGTCCTGAAGCAGGACAAGCCTAAACCGAAAACAGCCAAAAAAATCATATGGATACTTTTGCTGCTGTTCGTAGCCCTGCTGACGATTCTGTTTTTCCGGTCGTCAGTCAGCCAAGTTACCGAGATTCATTTTACAGGCAATACGTTTAATACCAATGAGCAGCTTATCAAGCAAAGCGGACTCCACATCGGAGACCAGTACTTTGGCGTTGAGCCGAAAGATGTGCAGGAACGCCTGATGAAGCTGGGAACGATTGAGTCGGCTGAAGTGGTCAAGAACTTTCCGGGCGAAGTCAGCATCGTGGTGACGGAACATCCTACGGTGGCCTACGAGCTGTCCGACAGCGGGGAACTTCAAGCCATACTGGCCAGCGGTACCTCGGTTCCCGTTACAGCGAGCGGTATTGCCGTTGAGAAGCCAATTTTGACCAATTGGGATCCGAACGACCCCAACAAGGCTGTCCTTAGCGAAGTGCTTGCGGAGATTTCGGGCAGCCTGACCTCCGATATCTCGGAAATCATGCCGTCGCCGACGCTATCTTTTCCGGATCGGATCAAGATGTATACACGTTCCAAATTCGAAGTCATCACTTCGGTCTCCTTGCTCCGTGACAAAGTAGAATATCTGAATCAGGTTACCGAAATGGAGCGGCCGGGTGTGATTACGATGCTGGAAGCAGATTCTTACGTGCCGTTTGTAGAAGAAGTTGGAGAAGACGCGGAAGAAGGGCAATAACCCCCTACTCAGGGATTGGAATAAATGGTACAATTGAAAGTATTGACAACTTGTTTCGGCTCTTCTTTTTTGAATGACTTTTACGGCCTGTTATAGCAAATGTTGGCAGTAAAAAAAATGTTGAAAAAAGAGGGAAAGACCCGCGAGTGTTGAATAAGTAGAAATGTATTCTTTATAATCAAAATTAATTTGCTAAAAACAGGAGGTGCCAGGGCTTGAGCAACAATGACATCATTGTTAGTTTGGACATCGGTACATCCAAAGTTCGTGCTATTATTGGGGAAGTTAATAATGGAACCTTTAATATTATTGGAGTTGGATCTGCCGACTCGGAGGGAATTCGCAAAGGTGCAATTGTAGATATCGACCAGACCGTACAATCCATTCGCAGCGCTGTTGATCATGCGGAGCGTATGGTCGGTATTCAAATATCCGAAGTATATGTCGGCATTTCTGGAAATCATATCGGACTTCAATCCAGCCATGGAGTTGTGGCAGTATCGAACGAGGATCGCGAAATTGGTGAAGAGGACATCGACCGCGTGCTGAAAGCAGCGGAAGTCGTGGCGCTTCCTCCGGATCGTGAAATTATCGATGTGGTTGCTAAACAGTTTGTAGTTGACGGTTTGGAAGGAATCTCTGATCCGCGAGGAATGATCGGCGTAAGACTAGAAGTTGAAGCGACGATTATTACTGGCGCCAAAACGGCAATACATAACCTGTTACGTTGTGTGGAGAAATCAGGTCTGAAAGTGAAGGATCTGGTGCTGATTCCGCTTGGTGCCGGACAGCTGGCCTTGTCCAAGGATGAGAAAACGATGGGTTCGGTGCTGGTTGACGTCGGGGCGGGCTCAACCACGTTGGCTGTGTTCGAGGGAGGTAGCATTGCCGCAACTTCGACGCTTCCGGTTGGTGGAGATTTCGTGACGAATGACATTGCATATGGCCTGCGAACGCTGACGGATCAAGCAGAGAAGGTTAAACTGAAGTACGGATGCGCGCTGATCGAGAGTGCCGCACACGAAGTAACGTTTAAGGTAACAAGAATTGGAAGCAATGTGGACAAGGAGTTCACTCAGGAAGATCTGGCAGCTATCATAGAACCTCGCGTTCAGGAAATTTTCCAATTGGTGCGCCAAGAAATTAAGCGCTTGGGTTACAGCGAGCTTCCTGGTGGTTATATACTTGCTGGGGGCACTATGTCCATGCCTGGTGTGCTGCAGGTGGCACAAAATGAGCTGGCGACTTCCGTACGGATTGCGGTTCCCGATTTCATCGGTGTTCGTGATCCGGGATACTGCAGCGGAGTCGGCATCCTCCATAATGCAATCCGGAACGTACGTGTACGCAATACAGGAGGAAGCAACAACAGCAGCGGAAATAGCAAGAAACCGGTGAACCGCGCTAAGCAGCAAAGTCCTGTCGCAGCAACTCAGGAGACCAGCCAGAAGCCGGGATTTATTGAACGCTTGAAAAAGATGTTCAGCGAGTTTATATAGCGGATTCATTCGACTGTGGACGTGCCATCCACGCACATTGAGGGGGAGATGGATTAGATGTTGGAATTTGATTTTGAAATGGAGAGCTTAGCTCAAATAAAAGTAATCGGAGTAGGTGGCGGCGGAAGCAACGCCGTTAACCGAATGATTGAGAATGGTGTGCAGGGTGTTGAATTTATTACAGTCAATACGGATGCTCAGGCACTCCACCTTGCCAAATCCGAACATAAACTGCAAATCGGGGACAAGCTGACTCGCGGTCTTGGTGCCGGCGCCAATCCTGACGTAGGCAAGAAGGCTGCGGAAGAATCCCGCGATTTGATCATGAACACCCTGAAGGGTGCCGATATGGTATTCGTTACGGCCGGTATGGGTGGCGGAACCGGAACGGGTGCTGCTCCTGTCATTGCTGAAATCGCCAAGGAATGCGGCGCACTGACCGTAGGCGTGGTGACTCGGCCATTTACCTTTGAGGGACGCAAGCGCTCTTCTCAAGCAGAGCTGGGCATTGAAGCTCTGAAGGAAAAGGTCGATACGCTGATCGTCATCCCGAATGATCGACTTCTCGAAATTGTCGACAAGAAGACACCAATGCTGGAAGCTTTCCGTGAAGCGGATAATGTTCTTCGCCAGGCAGTCCAAGGCATCTCTGATCTGATTGCTGTACCGGGTCTGATCAACCTTGACTTTGCCGACGTGAAAACGATCATGACAGAACGCGGTTCGGCCCTGATGGGTATTGGACTGGCAACGGGTGAGAATCGTGCCTCCGAGGCTGCCCGCAAGGCGATCATGAGCCCGCTGCTTGAAACCTCTATCGAAGGTGCGCGCGGTGTGATCATGAACATTACGGGAGGAACCAATCTCTCCTTGTATGAAGTGAATGAAGCGGCCGAGATCGTAACTTCAGCTTCCGATCCGGAAGTGAACATGATTTTCGGTGCGATTATTGAGGAAAACATGAAGGATGAAATCAAAGTAACGGTTATCGCTACCGGCTTTGAAGGCAAGCCTGCTCCAATCCCTCCTGGACGTCGTCCTGTGCCTCAAGGGGAACAGCAGCAACAACAACAGCAGTCGGCAACGGACAAGAGTAATGTGAATCTGAAGCCGTTTGGCAATCAGAACAGCAATGATCAGCTTGATATTCCTACTTTCCTTCGCAATCGTTCCCGCAATAATGATTAATAACGGTAAGCCTGTGCTTCGTCATCATGATGAAGACAGGCTTATTTTTATATCCACGCCTCGTCATCTTCCTTTTATTTCATTTACAAGGCCAACAGCTGATGCTGTCACACTTTCACGAATGAAAGTCCAATCAGCAATTACTGTGGAAATTAAGGATATTCCCCGAGCCTTCCTGCCAAGATAGAGATCGCCGATAACGCTAAGAGGCTGCTCCTGGTACAGGTCTCTAAAAACTGCCCTTCATCGACAAAAAAAGTCTGTAATCCGCCCACAGGTTTAGACAGACTTTGAATTCTATTCTTCTTATACTAGTAACATCTCCCGTTGCCCAGAAAACAACAGAAGGATAACCGAAGTGATTCTTCGACTAGGCAGGTGAACAACCTGGTTGTTTATATTGATCTCATATTTTTGGCAAACCTCGTCATTGACGGCATGTTGCTGGCTTTGACCGCCTGGATGCGCAGGGTCAAGCCAAGGTGGTGGAGACTTGTATTATCCTCTGTGGTAGGCGCACTGTATGTCGTCATGATGTTTGTCCCGCAACTCTCATTTTTGTTTACTTTTCTCATCAAATTTGGACTTTCGTTGATCATGTTATGGATTGCATTCGGCTTTGCAAGCTTACAGAGTTATCTGCGAAATTTGGGAGCATTTTATATGGTGAATTTTGCGGCAGCCGGAGGCATTATCGGTGTTCATTACCTGGTCCAAAATTCGGGAGAACTGTTTAGCGGGATATGGTATACGTCATCGGGAGGGCTATCGTTTGAATTGAAGGTGGGATTCTGGTTTGCGTGCATTACCTTTTTTGTAGTTGTATTCGGATTTAAAGCCGTTCAGACCACGAAACGTAAAACCGAGAACCGGGAGGCCTTATTGGGAGAGGTGTCGGTATGGATCGGCAGCGCCAAAATATCCTGTGTGGGGCTGCTCGATACAGGTAACCAATTGAGTGATCCCTTAACCCGCACGCCGGTTATGGTGATGGAAGCAGCACTGTGGGAAGCCCACCTGCCTCAGGGATGGAGCAAACAGTTGATGGAGGGGGAACCGGACAAATTAATCATGGGGCTCGCGGCAGAGGAATTTGAATGGCAAGACCGTCTGCGGCTTGTTCCCTATCGCGGTGTCAACCGGGGGGCTGCTTTCATGCTTGCGTTAAAGCCCGACATGGTACGGATCGAACTGGGAGGATTTGAATATTCGGCATCCAAGGTGTTGATTGGTCTTGATGGCGGGACGCTCTCGGGTGACAGGGCATACAGGGCCATTATCCATCCGGCATTAACGGAAGGAGAAGGTACGCCGAAGATGAATGCCAATTCAAACAAGCCGGTATCCGATGGAAGCTGCAAATCCGAGATGGACGCTTCATCCCTCAATGGGGGAACCGGACCGGAATCAGGTGCAGCCAAGAACGCAGGATGATAACCATGAAGCCATTTTCATAGTGTTCGAGTTTGCCATTAATACGGCGGACTCATGAATAAGTCTTTGAAAACCTTTATGACATTTCCAGAGCATGCCGGACTAGAAGAATTGAAATTACGTTTATGAAGCCAGTTATCCCTACGGGAAAACGTTTAGGAGGATAAGAGATGCCCGTTAAATGGAGATTAGCATTGCAGCTGCAGTATTATCGCGTACTTTTTTTGCTAGGCCTGAAGAGTCAGGAAATCTACTATATCGGAGGAAGCGAGGCGCTCCCGCCGCCGCTTACGAAAGAGGAAGAGGAGTTCTTGCTCAAGAAGCTGCCTACCGGGGATGCAGCCACCCGTGCCATGCTTATCGAACGTAACCTGCGTCTGGTGGTTTACATTGCCCGCAAATTCGAGAACACCGGCATTAACATCGAGGATTTGGTATCGATTGGTGCCATCGGTTTGATTAAGGCGGTGAATACGTTTGACCCGGAGAAAAAAATCAAGCTGGCTACATACGCCTCGCGCTGTATTGAGAACGAAATTTTGATGTATTTGCGTCGGAATAACAAAACCCGCAGCGAGGTTTCTTTTGACGAACCGCTGAATATCGATTGGGACGGCAATGAATTGCTCTTGTCCGACGTATTGGGTACTGAGAATGACACCATCTACCGTAATATCGAGGAGCAGGTCGACCGGAAGCTGCTGCAAAAAGCGCTGGATAAATTAAGCGACCGGGAACGCATGATTATGGAGCTTCGTTTTGGTCTTCAGGACGGTGAGGAAAAGACGCAAAAAGACGTGGCAGATCTGCTTGGAATCTCACAATCCTACATTTCCCGATTGGAGAAGAGAATTATAAAGAGGCTCCGCAAAGAATTCAACAAGATGGTGTAACTGGAAATCGCAAGGAATAAAATAGCCCCCCTCGGAGATAATGTACAGTAATGTTTCTCCTTGGGAGGTTAGTCATCATGACGCGAAACAAAGTTGAAATTTGTGGTGTGGATACGTCAAAACTGCCTGTTCTGACGAATGTGGAAATGAGGGAACTGTTTCATAATCTGCAGCAGAACAATGAACGATCGGCTCGAGAAAAACTGGTGAACGGCAACCTGAGACTGGTGCTCAGCGTCATCCAAAGGTTTAACAATCGGGGAGAGTTTGTTGATGATCTGTTTCAGGTGGGCTGCATCGGATTGATGAAAGCCATCGACAATTTTGATTTATCGCAAAATGTTAAATTTTCCACTTATGCCGTACCGATGATTATCGGAGAAATACGTCGATACTTAAGGGACAATAACCCGATTCGCGTCTCCCGATCACTGCGTGATATTGCTTACAAAGCACTTCAGGTCAGGGATCAGCTGACAAATGCGAACTCGCGTGAACCGACGATTTTTGAAATTTCCGAAGCGCTGAACGTGCCCAAGGAAGACGTTGTTTTTGCACTAGATGCTATTCAAGATCCCGTTTCGCTGTTTGAGCCGATTTATCATGACGGTGGCGATCCGATTTATGTGATGGATCAAATCAGTGATGATAAGAACAAAGATGTGTCCTGGATTGAGGAAATTGCGCTTCGGGAAGCGATGCACAAGCTCGGACAACGCGAGAAAATGATTTTATCCATGCGGTTTTATGAAGGCAAGACCCAGATGGAGGTTGCGGATGAAATCGGCATCTCCCAAGCTCAAGTGTCCCGCCTGGAGAAGTCAGCGATCAAGCAGATGCAGAAGCACGTCAAAACGTAAGAAGACCAGCAATCAAACGAACAGATAACGATCCCGTTTATGGGATCGTTTTTTTAATTTTAGATAAGCTATTTTATCTAAGCGGCTCATATATTGAACAGAGGGATATGGATTGAAGATGGATGGACGGACGGCTGACCTTCAAATACATCTAAGGTGTGATGCTCATGATACCTGATAATCAAATGGTGGGGAAAAAGATGAAAATTTCCGATTTTCAAACGAAGGACGTTATTAATATCATTGATGGCAAACGGCTCGGACAGATCAGCGATCTGGAGCTGGACTTGCGGCAGGGCCGGATTGAAGCGATTGTGGTGCCAAGTTACGGTAAATTTATGGGGCTGTTCGGCGGCGGGAGCGACCTGATCATTCCGTGGCGGAATATCGTCAAGATTGGTTCGGATGTCGTCCTTGTCAAAATGGAGGAATTGCGAAGAACGCCCGATGATCAGGAATCGGTGGAATACCTGGACCGGCCGGACCGGCGATCCTTCTAAACAGAGGATCCGGTTAATGTGTCTCCGGCGTGGGTTTTCTGTTACACTGGTCATAGAGGTGGGATGCGCATGGAACCGTTTGTTAGACAAGATCAGCAGACACCGAGTCTGTTTGTGCTTGAAAAATGGAGTGGGGGATCAGGAAGCGCCGCACTCACGGCCGGCTTCACAGGCCGGCATGGCGGCGTAAGCCGAGCCCCCTATGATAGTTTGAATTTGGCCTTTCATGTCGGAGACGAGCCGGGTGACATTGTAGAGAACCGGAAACGAACCGCTGCGGCATTGGGTTTTTCTCTGGAAGACTGGACTTGCGGTGAACAGGTCCATGATGTTCAGATTGGCGTGGTTCATGATAAGGACAGGGGCAGAGGGAGTTTGGACCGAGCCTCGGCTTTTCAAAATACGGATGGACTTGTAACCGATGTTCCCGGCGTTTTATTGACGTCCTTCTACGCGGACTGCGTGCCGCTTTATTTGTCGACAGGATGGTTGTGGAATACGGAAGCCTGCCTCAGCACATTCACGCTGCGATTGGTCCATCCATAAGCGAGTGCTGTTACGAGGTGGATGATCGGGTCATGGATCGTGTCCGCGATATCGGAATCGAGGGAAACACATCCGAGAAAGTTACAAATTCAGCTTTTTATATCGACAAGGGACAAGGGAAATACATGCTGAACTTGAAAGAAATAAACAGACACATTATGATTAAAGCAGGAATATTGGCGGAACATATCGAATGTACATCATGGTGTACAAGCTGCAATCATGATCTGTTCTTCTCTTATCGTAAAGATGGGGGGACAACGGGTCGTATGGCAAGTTGGATCGGGATGAGAAAGAGGTGAGTCGTCCCTTGAGTTTGAAGGAACGTATCGATCGAGTGGAACAGCGAATCACGGAGGCTTGCGCAAGAAGCGGCAGGAACCGGAATGATGTAAATATCATTGCGGTTACTAAATATGTCTCCTTGGATATGACAGCTTCGGTACTGGATCAGGGACTGCAGCATATCGGCGAGAACCGCTGGCAGGATGCCCAGGCGAAATGGAACGCTCTTGGAAGCCGCGGCACATGGCATTTCATCGGCCATCTTCAGACCAATAAGGTTCGGGATGTCATTGATAAATTTCAATATATTCATTCGCTTGACCGCTTGTCTCTGGCCCATGAGCTGGAGAAGAGGGCTGCTGCGCTGGATCTGCAGGTATCCGCCTTTATGCAGGTCAATATCTCGGGCGAGGAATCCAAGTATGGTTTGCCTCCTGAGAAAGCAGCCGAGTTTTTGAAGGAAATCAACAGTCTTTCACACGTAAAGGTGACCGGACTCATGACCATGGCTCCATATGAATCGTCGGCGGAGCAGACGCGTCCTGTATTTCGTGGTTTAAGACAACTAAGAGATGAGCTGAACAAGCAGGCGCTTACGGCGGAGCCATTGACCGAATTGTCCATGGGCATGTCCAATGACTTTGAAGTAGCCATAGAGGAAGGGGCGACCTGGGTGCGTCTCGGCTCGACTTTAGTAGGGAAAGAGGAGGATTGACGATGGGCGTGATGAACCGGTTTATGAATTTCTTGGGACTGCAAGAGGAAGAAGAAGTTGTGGAACGCGAGGTACTGGCCTCGCAGGAAGAGCCGGTGGAGGCAACGCCGTTTGATCATCGGAAGAACCAAAAAAGCGGCAATATCGTAAGCATTCATTCACAGAAGAACGTGAAGGTTGTATTAGTGGAGCCTCGTTCATATGATGAAGCACAGGAGATTGCAGATCATCTGCGGTCATTCCGAACGGTTGTGGTCAACCTGCAGCGTGTGAGGAATGATCAGGCGCTGCGCATTATCGATTTTCTCAGCGGAACCGTGTATGCGCTTAGCGGCGGAATCTCGAAGGTGGGCGGGAACATCTTCCTATGCACGCCGGATACCGTGGAGATCCAAGGTTCGATCTCGGAGATTCTAGCAGACGAGCATGAATATAACAGAATGAGGTGATTTAGGCTTTGACCTACGAAATTTACAGTATCGTTGGAACGCTGTTCCAAATTTATTTTTACATGATCTTGGTCTACGTCTTAATGTCATGGCTTCCTAATGTACGAGAAAGCTTTATCGGCGAGCTGCTTGGCAAGCTTGTAGAGCCCTATCTTGCACCATTTCGCCGGTTTATTCCGCCGATCATGGGCATGATCGATATTTCCCCCATTGTCGCATTGTTCGTGCTGCAGCTGGCACAGCGTGGTGTGTACGCAATTCTCGGATATTTCCTATAGCAGGTGAATGAGCGATGAAACTGGACATCTACGATCATTTTCACAAGGATGAACGGGAGTTTGTGGACCGGGCTTGGGAGTGGGTTGTCAATGCCGGACAATATCATGAAGCGAAACTGACGGATTTTCTGGATCCTCGCCAGCGGTTCATTCTGGAATCGCTCGTGAATCGTCATCCGGATGTGCATGCCATGTTTGATGGTGGACATGCTGATGCAGAACGCGTTCGGGCGTGGATCGCTCCGGATTACCGAGCGCTTGAAGGCGAGGATTTCAAGATGAAGGTGCTCAGCATTTCTTCCGGAGATCAGAAGTTTCTGGAGCTGGAGCATGGCGACTACATGGGTTCGATTCTGGGTCTTGGCATTAAGAGATCGAAGATTGGTGACATCCATGTGCTCGCGGACGGCTGCCATGCGGTCGTAGCCGACGATATCAGCGCGTTTCTCCATCTGAATCTCAGCCAGGTCCACCGGGTGCATGTGATGACGGAACTGCTGCCAATGGACAAGCTTGAGGTTGCCCGCACGAATTTCGAAACGATGGATATTACGGTATCTTCCATGAGACTGGACGGAATCGCCAGCGATGCATATCGAATCAGCCGTACGAAAATCGTGGTGCCGATCAAGGCTGGCCGATGCCGCGTGAACTGGAAAGTGGAAGAGGACCCCTCAACGAATTTAAAAGAAGGCGATGTCGTTTCCATCCAAGGCTTTGGACGGTTTAAAGTTTTGGAGACAGGAAGCCTGACGAAAAAAGGGCGGTACCGTATCAAGGTTGGGAAATATGCCTGACCTTTGAAGGAATTGCCGTTTTTTTGTCGAATGAGTACAAAGTGTCATTCAAAATAACAATGGATTTACCGATAAATCGTAAATGACCGCTATTGTCTTCACGGACGGGTGGTTTGGCTTACACAGCGGATGAACCGTCCTGTAAGGCCCATATATTTAGGAGGTGCACACCATGCCATTGACGCCGCTTGATATACATAACAAGGAATTTGCTCGTCGAATTCGGGGTTATGATGAGGACGAGGTCAACGAGTTTTTGGATCAGATTATTAAGGATTATGAAAGTGTGATCCGGGAGAACAAAGAGTTGGGCAACCAGCTTATTGCGATGCAAGAAAGACTGGATCATTTTTCGAATATTGAGGAAACCTTGTCTAAGACCATCATTGTCGCTCAGGAGGCGGCGGATGAGCTGAAGAACAACGCGAAGAAGGAAGCCCAGCTGATCATTAAGGAATCCGAGAAGAATGCGGATCGGATCATTAATGATGCGCTCGGTAAATCCCGCAAAATCGCGCTTGAGGTTGAAGAACTGAAGAAGCAGGCTTCCATCTACCGCACCCGTTTCCGCTCCCTGGTTGAGGCGCAGCTGGAGCTGTTGAAACAAGAAGGCTGGGAGACGCTCGAGAACCGGGAACCGAGTCTTGAACCAAAAGAAGTATACTAGGCGGGTATCCGGTTGACTTTTTCCGCGAAAGAGTCTATAACTAATAACATATTGTTGATTCATACAACCATTCGTTGATGGGAATAGTACGCGAAGGATCTGTCCCTCAGAGAGCCGGCAGTTGCTGAAAGCCCGGCGTTCAGACCAAGCAGAAGATCATCCCGGAGAAGTGAAGCTGAAGCGTTTAACCGCGTGTGTAAGCTGAACCGTCAGCCGAACGTTATATCGGACCTTGCCTATTACGAACAGGCATGGACATTGAGGTGTCGCTTGGGCAGACTTCCATTTGGAGTCGGCCGTGCGAAATTAGGGTGGTATCGCGAGAACAGGTTCTCGTCCCTTGGGGGATGAGGCCTTTTTTTATTTTCACAGAATTTTTACGAAGTGAAAGGGAGATCTGTATGAACAGAGTAGACGTCAAGGAGAAGGCGCGGGCCAGAGAGCTGCGCATCTTGAACAAATGGAACGAGGAGAACACGTTCAAGAAATCAATCGAGCTGCGGGCCGGCAAGCCGAATTATGTATTCTACGAAGGTCCGCCGACCGCTAACGGTGCACCGCACATCGGTCACGTGCTTGGCCGCGTCATCAAGGATTTTGTGGGCCGTTATCAGACGATGAAGGGCTACCATGTCGTTCGGAAAGCGGGCTGGGATACGCACGGGCTTCCGGTTGAGCTTGGCGTAGAGAAGCAGCTTGGCATCTCCGGCAAGCAGGAGATCGAGAATTATGGCGTTGAAGCTTTTATCAAAAAATGCAGAGCCAGCGTATTTGAATATGAGCACAAGTGGCGCGAGCTGACTGAGGCGATTGCTTATTGGACCGATCTGGATCATCCGTACATCACACTTGAGAACAACTATATCGAGAGTGTATGGAACATTTTGGCGACGATTCATGATAAAGGCCTTCTGTACCGCGGTCATCGCGTGAGCCCATACTGTCCTTGCTGTCAGACCACGCTCAGCTCCCACGAGGTGGCGCAAGGTTATGAGGATGTTAAAGACCTTAGCGCAACGGCTAAATTTAAGCTGCATGACAGCGGAGAGTATGTACTGGCATGGACAACGACGCCTTGGACGCTTCCATCCCACGTGGCACTGGCTGTGAATCCGGATATGGATTACGCCCGCGTCGAGCAGGAGGACGGCATCTATATCGTGGCTAAGAATCTGGTAGAGGATGTCATGAAGGGCGACTTTACCGTTCTGTCCACGCTGAAAGGTTCCGAGCTGGTCGGCAAGACTTACGATCCTCCGTTCCCGTATGTAAAAGCGGAAAAAACGAATCTCATCGTCGGCGCTTCCTTTGTTACCGATGCAAGCGGTACGGGGATTGTGCATATGGCTCCTGCGCACGGTGAAGACGACTATCGCGTATGCCGTGAGAATGGCATCAGCTTCGTGAGTGTCGTGAACGGCCAAGGCCGTTATACCGATGAAGTGACGGATTTTGCCGGACGCTTCGTGAAGGATTGCGATCTGGACATCGTGAAGGCTTTGTCTGAAAAAGGACTTCTGTACAGCAAGGAGAAATACGAGCACAGCTATCCATTCTGCTGGCGCTGTAAATCCCCGCTGCTCTATTATGCGATGGAGAGCTGGTTTATCGAAACGACAGCGGTTAAGGATCAGTTGATCGCGAACAACAATGAGGTCACCTGGTATCCGGGCCATGTGCGCGAAGGCCGCTTCGGCAAGTTCCTTGAAGATCTGGTCGATTGGAATATTAGCCGGAACCGTTATTGGGGAACACCGCTTAACGTATGGGTCTGCGATTCTTGTGAAGGGCAATTCTCGCCGCACAGCATTGCGGAGCTTCGGGCTAACGCCGTAGGCGAGGTAGCGGAGGATCTGGAGCTGCATAAGCCGTATGTGGATGAAGTGAAAGTGAAATGCTCTCACTGTGAAGGCGGCGTCATGGAACGGACCTCGGAAGTCATCGACGTATGGTTTGACAGCGGATCGATGCCGTATGCACAATACCATTATCCATTCGAGGACAAGGAGAAATTCGAACAGCAGTATCCTGCCGATATGATCTGCGAAGGGATCGACCAGACGCGTGGATGGTTCTACAGCTTGCTTGCCGTATCGACCCTCTTCACGGGTAAAGCGCCTTATAAAGCAGTTATGGCCACAGGACATATTCTTGATGAAAACGGACAGAAGATGTCCAAATCCAAGGGCAACGTCATCGATCCTTGGGAAATCATCGAAGAGTACGGTACGGATGCGTTCCGTTGGGCGCTGCTCGCTGACAGTGCACCATGGAACAGCAAACGCTTTTCGAAAGGAATCGTCGGCGAAGCCAAATCCAAGGTTGTCGATACGCTGGTGAACACCCATGCGTTCCTGACATTGTATGCCGGCATCGATGGCTATGATCCGAAGGAGCATGACTTCAAGGGATCGAACCACAAGCTGGACCGCTGGATTCTGTCCCGACTGAACAGCTTGATTCAAGTGGTTGACAAGGGACTGGCCGTGAATGATTTCCTGAATGCGGCCAAAGCAATCGAAGCTTACGTGGATGAGCTGAGCAACTGGTATATCCGCCGCTCGCGCGACCGTTTCTGGGGCAGCGGACTCGGGGAAGATAAGCTGGCCGCATACGGGACGCTTACACACGTGCTGCTGACTCTCTCCAAGCTGATGGCACCATTCACGCCGATGCTGTCCGAAGATATCTTCGTCAACTTGGGCGGCGGTGAGAGCGTGCATCTGGCCGACTTCCCGCAAGCCGACGAGGCGTTGATCGACAAGGCGCTCGAGCAGGACATGGAGACGGCTAGACAGATCGTAGAGCTTGCGCGCAATGTCCGCAACGAGACCGGGATCAAAACGCGCCAGCCGCTGTCTGAGCTCATCGTATCCATGGATCGCGAGTTTGACCTTGCGGGATATGAAGACATCATCAAGGATGAGATCAACGTCAAAGCGATTGAGGTGGAGACCAGCGACAGTGGTTTCGTTGATTTCACGCTGAAAATGAACCTAAAGATTGCAGGCAAGAAATACGGCAAAAATATCGGCTTCCTGCAAGGGTTCCTGAAAGGCATGAGCAGTGACGAGACCCGCAAGGTGGTCCAAACGGGCGGCGTGAACGTGACATCGCCGGAAGGTGAAGAATTACAGATCACATCTGAAGAGCTGCTGGTGGAGAAGAAGGCGAAGGAAGGCTTCGCATCCGCTTCAGGTTATGGTTTAACCGTTGCGCTTAATACGGATATCACGCCGGAGCTCGAGCAGGAAGGCTGGGTTCGCGAAGTGGTGCGTGCCGTACAGGATACGCGGAAGAAGCTGGACCTGCCGATCGAGAAGCGGGTGAACTTGACCCTCGATACGGATGAAGAGCTTCAAGTTGCGATCGCCGCATTTGAAGATGTGCTGCGCGAGAATGTCCTAGTGAACGATTTGCAATTTGGACAAAGCGAAGACATGGAGCGGGTTGAGCTTGGCGGCAAAACCATCGGCATCCACATCGCCTAAGTTATAAATTGGTTATAAAACACTGCCCTTATCTACAGGGGCAGTGTTTTTTTGTATTCATAAAAAATATCGAATACTTAAGGGTGTTCTCACAAACGAATGAGATGCTTCCCATAGATGCATAATAATCAGCGAATTGATATGTAATGGTAAGCAGATTACGAGCATACAAGGTAATGTAGCTGCTCTGGGTCTATAATTTGAAGTCGATTAGTTTAGGCAAAGGGGCGGTAGAAATGGCGGAGAAGCCGGATGCTGGGGTGCCAACTCAACAAAAAAAATCACTTGAGGAAGAGCGGGACCAATTGAGCGCCATACACCGCATGACCACGGACATAGCACAGCAGCTGGAGAAGGCTCGGATCGCGGAGTATACCCAGCTGCTGAACCGCCCATGGAAGTTGATTTGGACCAATTTGCTGGCCGGGTCGGCCCGCGGTGTGGGAATCGCGATTGGCTTTACCTTTTTTGCGGCGACCATTATCTATGTCCTTCAGGCACTTGGTGCATTGAATTTGCCTATTATCGGCGACTACATTGCAGATATTGTCCGGATCGTTCAGCGTCAGCTTGAGCTGACGTGAGTGATCTATATGAATATGTAATGCCCGGCAGCCGCTGAGATTTCATAATACGCTGCCGGTCGTAAACGCTTATTTAACTGAAGGATTCATTATCATCATCAGGATCGCCATGGGGATCAAGCAGGTAGCTTCCTTCGCCCCGGTTTAGGTAATCGACATATTGCGGGCTTCGTACGATAAACACCTCGGAGCCATCGATATTGGTTGCAACGAAATTTTCATACACTTCAACAAATCCGCCTTGATCATCGCCATTCTCGATATCCATCTCGTTATAACTGTCAATTTCGTTGCCTTCCGCCAGCGCAGGGGAGTTGGAGTTCCCCCAGCTTTCAACGATCTGCCAGGCGTCCTCGCCATCAAACGCAGCATAATCGTGCTCATCCATACTGGATTTTCCAAAAGCGGGGGCAAGGACTTCCTCCTCAACCGGACGATCGCGGGAGACTCGTTCGCGAGGCGTGTCCTTTACACAATATTGTGTGTCCGGGAGAACCTCCAACCGTTCGTATGGAATTGGCTGGCCGCAGGTAAGACACACGCCGTAACGGCCGTGATGAATCGCTTCAAGTGAAAAAATAACCCGCTGCAGCTCCTGATCCACCCTATCCTGGAGTGCAAGATCTTTTTCTCGTTCAAACATCTCACTTGCCAAGTCCCCGGGATGGTTATCAATATGGGACAGCTCGCCGGTCATATCTCGCTCTGATTCCCCCAGCCCATGCTGGTCGTTATATACCATGCGCCGTTCAAGCTCAACCTTTCGATCCATCAGCTTTTGTTGTAAATTATTGAGTTGCTCCTGAGTTAGATGCGACATGTCAGGCTCCTTTCATGGTCCGAAGTTGACCTTCTGGTTCATGTGTATAGAGTGCACCCATTGAGATGGTTTTACTGACGGAAAATGTTCTCGTGATTGGACAGGAATGGACGATTTCTGAGCCGCTGTGCTACAATAAGACGAGTTACGGACCGATCAGCGAGGTGATCGTCTGATTGGAGAAGACAAGAACGGAGTGACATAAACAAGTGGTGTATTATTTGATTGCATTTGTTTTATTTCTTATCGATCAGGGAACCAAGTACTTGATTGCTTCGAACCTTGAGATGTATGAACAGATCCCTGTGATTGGGGACTTCTTCCTGATTACGTCCAGCCGAAACCGGGGAGCCGCGTTTGGCATACTGCAGGATCAATTATGGTTCTTCATTATTGTGACGCTAATCGTTGTGGGCGGAATTGTCTGGTATCTGCGGAAGGTATCGAAGGAAGGACGGAAGCTGCTGCCTACCGCTCTTGCGCTCGTGCTTGGCGGGGCACTCGGAAACTTCATCGATCGCTTGTTGACGGGGGAGGTTGTCGATTTCCTGCAATTTAATTTTGGCAGCTACACATTCCCGATTTTTAATATTGCCGATTCTTGTATCGTCATCGGTGTGGGATTGATCATATTGGACACGCTTCTGGAAGGAAGACGCGAGAAGATAAAGACAACAAGTGAAGTTTCTGGCACAGAAGGGAATGAATAATGTTGCAAGACGGTATGGATACAGGTTCGGAATGGACAGGTGAAACGGGGCACGAATCGGAAGCTTTCGAATGGTTAGTGGATGCCGAATCTGCCAAAACCCGTATCGATAAATACATAACGGAGAGCCTCGGTGAGGATGTTTCGCGCTCCCAGGTACAGTTATGGATTACGGATGGACATGTTTTCGTGAATGAAGGTCCGGTTAAGTCCAATTACAAGGTGAGTCAGGGTGACCGCATCCTGCTGAAAATTCCTGAGCCATCGGCAGTAGAGATTATTCCGGAAGATATCCCGCTTGAGATCGCGTATGAAGATGCGGATGTCATTGTTGTGAATAAACCTCGAGGGATGGTGGTCCATCCGGCTCCGGGACATTCGTCAGGGACGCTTGTGAATGCGTTGATGTTTCACTGCAACGACTTATCGGGCATTAATGGGGAGCTTCGCCCCGGCATCGTCCATCGGATTGACAAGGATACGACCGGTCTGATTATGGCAGCGAAGAATGATAAAGCTCATGCTTCTCTTGCCGCCCAGCTGAAGGATCACAGCGTGAACCGCCGTTACTTGGCCTTGGTGCACGGCAACATCAGTCATGATCAAGGCACTATTGACGCTCCGATCGGCCGCGACGCGCAGGATCGTAAACTGTATACCGTCACAGACCGGAACAGCAAACATGCGGTGACTCATTTTACCGTAGTGGAACGGTTCGGGGATTACAGTCTTCTCGAGCTGAAGCTGGAGACGGGACGTACGCATCAAATCCGCGTGCATATGAAGTATATCGGCCATCCTCTCGTAGGTGATCCTGTATACGGCAAGAGCAAGGGGATTAAATTAAACGGTCAGGCGCTTCACGCCGCCATTTTGGGTTTTGTCCATCCCTCTACGGGGGAGTACATGGAGTTTTCGGCACCGATGCCGGATGATATGGAAGAACTGTTGACGATTTTAAGGGGCCGCTAGCGGTCCCTTTTTGCATTTATAGGTTTTGGGGTCCCCGCAAAGCATTTGGAATAAGCATCGAAGCATAGGCTCCACTTTGTGGGGCTATTTCTCTTGCCATCCAAACCATGGATATGTTATAGTGACGATAACTTTAATGAAGGAGGTGAGCAGGATGAATATCGTGATGGTTAACAACCGTATTAGCCAGCTGCCTATAGCTATGGCTGGCATTGTTCATGCATTTCTCTACAACGGGAGAGGTCTGTCCAATTTTAATGATACGGTTTGTACCATCGCGAGAAGTCACCTGCCTGCCTACACGGATTAAGCCTATTTAAGGCTTACTATTCTTAAGGGTCTGCGGAGCTTGCTCTGTGGGCCCTTTTTGCGTTTGCAGTCCGGTCTTCTCCTTAATTTATACGCTTTGCGAACGAGTTGAATTGTTTGCAGCAAACAGGAGGAAACCTAGAATGAATATGATCAATGTACAGAAACTGACGCAATACCACGGTGCTCATCTGGTACTGGACCAGATCTCGTTTGAAATACAGGAAGGCGAGAAGGTCGCGCTTATCGGAAGGAACGGCAGCGGAAAGTCGACGCTGATGCGCCTGCTAGCGGGTCTGGATCAGCCCAACGAAGGGCTGCTGGCCATCAAGAAGGGGGCAAAAATCGGATATTTGGAGCAAATCCCGAGCCATATGGATACCTGGACGGTGCAGGATGTACTGGCACAGGGGTTGCGTCACTTAAAGGATTACCGAGCGGAAATGACGGAGCTTGAGGAAAAAATGAGTGACCCGGACATCGCCGGAGATTCTGAGCTGCTCGATCGAGTGCTGCGGAAATACTCAGCGCTTCAGGAACGGTTTGAAACAGAGGGCGGCTATGAGCTGGAAGCAAGCATCGATAAAATCGCTACCGGGCTGCAAATACCCAAGAGTGAGTACGGATCGGCTTTTGGTTCGTTGTCGGGTGGAGAACAGACACGTGTCGTGCTGGCATCGCAGCTGATTGTACAGCCGGATTTGCTCCTGCTCGATGAACCAACCAACCATCTGGATTTAGCACGCACGGAATGGTTGGAGGAATTCTTGCGCGAATATTCGGGAACTTGCGTCATTATCTCTCACGACCGATATTTTCTGGACCGGGTGGTGTCCAAAACGATAGAGATTGAAGATGGCGAGGTTTTCACTGCTCATGGCGGCTATACTGCGTTCATGAAAGATAAGGAAGAGCGATTGCTGCAGCAGTTCGCCGAATATCAAGAGCAGCAGAAAGTTATCAAGAAGATGAAGGAATCCATCAAGCAGCTTGAAGAATTCGGCCGGATTGGCGGCAATGAGAAGTTTTTCAAGCGCGCGGCCTCCATGAGACGGGCATTAGAGCGGATGGAGCGGGTCAAGCGCCCCGTGCTGGAACGAAGACAGGCTGAGTTTGACCTGAATCCTCAGGATCGTTCCGGCCGCCGCGTGGCATACTTTGAACAAGTTGAGGTTTCCTATGGGAATCAGGCGGTGCTGAGGGGGGCATCCGGTCTAATCGAATTCGGCGAGAAAATCGCGCTGATGGGCTCGAACGGCAGCGGGAAAACAACGCTTTTTAAAGTGCTGTTGGGCGAGCTGACACCCGATTCCGGTTCGCTTGAACGGGGTTCGCGTGTCGATGTCGGTTACTTGGCTCAGCAGGAGGAACCGGACAATCCGAAGGCAACGGTGCTCCAATATTTCCGGGAGAAGGCCGGAGTCGAAGAGGGAGAAGCCCGAGGGATATTGGCAAGGTATCTGTTCTATGGCGCGTCCGTATTCAGATCGGTGGGGCAGCTGTCCGGAGGGGAATGGACACGATTGAGACTCGCGCTGCTCATCCATCAGAAGCCGAACCTGCTGCTTCTGGATGAACCCACGAACCATCTGGATATTGCCTCCCGTGAAGCGTTGGAGGATGCATTGCAGGGTTATACGGGGACCATTCTTGCCATTTCCCATGACCGTTATTTCGTGAATCAAGTGTCTCGCAAAGTGTGGGATTTAAATCAAGGGAAGCTGACGGTCTATCATGGAAATTATGATG
This sequence comes from Paenibacillus sp. Dod16, assembly GCF_049893405.1. Taxonomy (NCBI): domain Bacteria; kingdom Bacillati; phylum Bacillota; class Bacilli; order Caryophanales; family Paenibacillaceae; genus Paenibacillus; species Paenibacillus sp. Dod16. The sequence goes on along the minus strand of NZ_JBNDYG010000029.1, from coordinate 16,730 downwards.
ATTTCCGGGATAAGAAAGAACGGCTTGAAGCTGAACTACAGGCAAAGGATTTATCAGCAGGGAGAGAGGGTGTCTCGAAACAGAAGGCGGAGCCGCAGCCCCAAGCGAAGGATAGCCCTGCTCTGCTTGCCAAGAACGTAAATGCGGATCGTTCTTCCGCCGAAAGGGCCAAATGGTTGGAGGAGGAAATTGCACGTATTGAGACCCGCATTCGGCAGCTTGACGTCTGGCTTGAGAGTGAAGGCGGCGATTTACACGAGGATACGGATCTGTCGCTGCTCGAGCAGCGCTGGAACGACCGAGAGCTGTTATCCGCGAGTCGTGACGAGCTCCTTGCGGAATGGCTGGATCTGACTTAAAGTACGAATTCGAATATGAACACCATATGATTTACCAGCTCCGACCAGCCGGAAAAGTACAAATCATTTGATATATAATGCATGGCTCCAGTTATGATTTTCCTGCATATTTAGGATGAGTATGAAAGCTAGAGTAGGAGATGAATACAAATCATGAGCATGGATAAATATCAGGAAACGTACATTCAACAGAACTTTGCCATCCGGATCGGTGGTGCTAATTATGGCAAAGATACAGCCATTTATAAATTCGAGAAGATCAAAAGAGCCAAGGCAGCGGCGAAGCAGGAGCATCCTGGCACGGAGCTGATCGATATGGGGGTTGGCGAGCCGGATGAGATGGCGGATGCAGGCATCGTGGCGAAGCTGGCAGAAGAAGCAGGGAAGCGGGAAAATCGCGGCTATGCGGATAACGGAATTCCCGAGTTCAAGGAAGCAGCCGTTCGCTACTTGAAGAATGTATTTGGCGTAGAAGGCATTGATGCCGCTACAGAGGTTCTTCATTCCATCGGTTCCAAGCCTGCATTGGCGATGCTGCCATCCTGCTTCATTAATCCTGGGGACATCACTATCATGACGGTTCCCGGATATCCTGTACTCGGTACGCATACCAAGTATTTGGGCGGTGAAGTTTACAATGTGGAACTGAAAAAAGAGAACGGATTTTTGCCGGATCTCAGCTCGATCCCTGAGGACATTGCCCGTCGTGCCAAACTGCTCTACCTGAACTATCCGAACAACCCGACGGGTGCCAGCGCAACGGTCGAGTTTTTCACCGAGGTCGTTGAGTGGGCCCGCAAGTATGGTGTTGTAGTTGTCCATGACGCTCCTTATGCGGCGCTGACTTACGACGGCTTGAAGCCGCTCAGCTTTCTCTCCGTCCCCGGCGCGAAGGATGTTGGCGTGGAGCTTCATTCTCTGTCCAAATCTTACAACATGACGGGATGGCGCATTGGTTTCATCGCCGGTAATCCGCTAGTGGTTAAAGCGTTTGGCGATGTGAAGGACAACAACGATTCAGGACAATTCATCGCCATTCAAAAGGCTGCCGCATACGGTCTGGACAATCCGCAAATTACGGAGAAGATCGCTGAGAAGTATTCCCGCCGCCACAATATGCTGGTGGACGTGTTGAACGGGCTTGGTTTTACAGCCGAGAAGCCGAAGGGCTCCTTCTTCCTCTACGTTGAAGCTCCAAAAGGCGTTAAAGGCGGGCGCCGTTTTGAGTCCGGCGAGGATTTCTCCCAGTATCTGATACGCGAGAAATTGATCTCCACCGTACCTTGGGATGATGCGGGACATTTCGTGCGCTTCTCCGTTACCTTTATTGCTGACGGTGAGGAAGAAGAGAAACGCGTCATTTCCGAAATTCGCAGAAGACTTAGCGATGTTGAATTTGAATTTTAGTGATATGTTATAACTCCGCTTGGTACGCGACATCATACGACTTGAATACTGTTGACATCTCCTGTAGGGTCTGTCATAATGAATTCAATCGAATAGCACCTTTAAATCAGTCCCGTGAGGCTGGCAAGGTAACGTGAACCGAGGTTCATTAACAGAAGGCATAGCTCTGTCTGCGGATAGAAACTGCGCTTTCCACACTATCTCTATGAGATCAACTCCTTGTCCAGCCGGGCAAGGAGTTTTTTTGTGTGTAATGAACTCACGGATCGTCTGAACTACAAAGGGCTAATCAAACGTTTAGAAGGAGGACTTAAGGATGAGCAACGAACAGCATGTGATTATGGACGAGACGGCCATCCGCCGCGCCCTAACGAGAATTGCCCATGAAATATTGGAAAAGAATAAGGGGATTGAGGACTGCGTCCTGGTCGGCATTCGCACACGCGGCGTGTTCCTGGCTCAGAGAATCGCTGAGCGAATGAATGAGATTGAAGGCACGCCGATTCCATGGGGAGAGATCGATGTGACTTCCTACCGCGATGACCGAGACAGCAAAGAAGCCGCTGCAGAACGGGGAGCAGGAGCGAAGCTCAGCCTGGAACATCTGAACATTCATGACAAGAAGGTTATTTTGTTCGATGACGTGCTGTACACCGGACGGACGATTCGGGCTGCGATGGATGCCCTGATGGACTGTGGACGGCCTAGAATGATACAGCTGGCGGTTCTGGCAGACCGCGGACATCGCGAACTGCCGATCCGGCCGGATTATATCGGCAAGAACGTTCCTACCTCCAAACATGAGGAAATTACGGTTGCACTAACCGAAATCGACGGCAAGGATGAAGTGACCATTAGCCAAAGAGAGGAACGATAACCATGACGACAGCCATTTCATTGAAAGAACGTAGCCTCTTAGGTTTGAAGGATATTAGCAGAGAAGAGATTGGATCGATCCTGAGTCGGGCGTCATATTGGGAAGCACAGTCCGAGAAAGTGGTGCCGGTACTTAAATCGAAATTTGCGGTTAATATGTTCTTCGAGAACAGCACCAGAACGAGATTTTCGTTTGAAATGGCTGAGAAAAGACTCGGCGCCGAGGTGATGAACTTTGCAGCGGCAGCCTCCAGCGTTGAGAAGGGCGAGTCCATCTACGATACCGTGAGGACACTGGAATCCATGGGGATCGATGCGGGCGTCATCCGGCTGAAACCCTCCGGAGTACTGCAGGAGCTGGCCAAGCGGATCTCGATCCCGCTGGTCAATGCGGGGGACGGCAACAACGAACATCCTACCCAGGCGCTGCTGGATCTGTACACGATGAAGAAATGCTTCGGAGAGCTTAAAGGATTGACGGTATCCATTATCGGGGACATCAAGCATAGTCGGGTTGCACGATCAGACCTGTGGGCACTGCAGAAGTTCGGAGCTCATGTGCAATTCTGCGCACCTGAATCGATGCAGGCACCAGAGCTAGCCCAGTATGCACCCTATGTCTCGATGGAGAAGGCACTGAAGGCAGATGTGGTGATGATGCTGAGGGTTCAGCTGGAACGCCATAACGAAGGTGTATTCAAATCCAGCGCGGAATACCGGCAGCAGTATGGTTTGACGGAAGAACGGGCGGCCAAGCTGCCCGGGCATACGATGATTATGCACCCGGCACCGGTGAACCGGAACGTTGAAATCGACGATGCGGTCGTGGAAAGTCCCAAATCGATGATATTCAAGCAGATGGCAAACGGTGTGCCGATTCGCATGGCGGTTATGGAACGGGCGATGGGCTGATTCGAAATGCGAAATACGGTGTACAGGATGAATGAATATTAATATTTATACACAAATATGAATTTTTATTATACAATATACAAAGAAGCGAACGGTGCTTCTACTGCGGAGGGGACCAAGATGCAAATGCAAGTGATAAAGAATGCCAAAGTGATCAATGAACAAGGACAGCTCGAAGATAAACATATCGTCATTGCAGACGGATTGATTCAGTCGGTTACGAGTGATCTCGCAGCTTTGCCGGAACTTGGCGAGAACGTTCAGATCATCGATGCCGAGGGCAAACTGGTCACACCGGGATTCATCGATATGCATGTGCACTTGAGAGAGCCGGGTTATGAGCACAAGGAAACGATCGAGAGCGGCAGCCGCTCGGCAGTGAAAGGCGGATTTACAACCATCGCCTGCATGCCGAACACAAGACCGGTGACCGATTCGCCGGAAACCGTGAAGCTTGTGCTGGATAAGGCTAGCGAAGCGGGGCTGGCCAAGGTGCTGCCTTACGCTGCCATTACGAAAAACGAGCTGGGCCGAGAACTGACGGATTTTGAGGCCTTGAAGGCAGCAGGTGCGATCGGGTTTACGGATGACGGCGTTGGTGTGCAGAACGCACAGATGATGAAAGATGCCATGAACCAAGCAAAAGAGCTGGGCATGCCGGTCATTGCACATTGCGAGGATGACTCGCTGGTCAAAGGGGCTTGCGTGACTGAAGGCAAGTTCGCTCAGAAGCACGGCCTGAAAGGAATACCCAACGAGTCGGAAGCAATCCATGTCGGACGGGACATACTGCTGACAGAAGCCACCGGCGTACATTACCATGTATGCCATGTGAGCACAGAGCAGTCCGTACGCTTGATCCGCCAGGCAAAAGCGATTGGCATCTCGGTAACGGCCGAGGTATGTCCGCACCATCTGGTTCTCTCTGACGAGGATATTCCCGGCCTGGATGCCAACTGGAAGATGAACCCGCCGCTGCGCACCCCGCGTGATGTGGAGGCTTGTATAGAAGGTCTGCTGGATGGAACGCTCGATATGATCGTAACGGATCATGCGCCGCACAGCGCGGAAGAGAAAGCGAAAGGCATGGAGCTTGCACCATTCGGTATCGTGGGATTCGAAACAGCATTCCCGCTGCTGTATACCCAGTTCGTTGTCACAGGAAAATGGGATCTTAGCTTGCTGGTGAAGCGGATGACAAGCGATCCGGCAAGAGTATTCGGTCTTGAATCTGGCGTGCTGGAAGCCGGTAAAGCCGCGGACCTGACGATGATTGATCTCGAAGCCGAGAAAGAAGTGAACCCGGAAGAGTTCGCAACGAAAGGCCGCAACACGCCGTTTACTGGCTGGAAGCTGAAAGGCTGGCCCGTGATGACTTGGGTGGATGGCGAAGTGAAATGGTCTGAAAAGAGCGGGTTCTAAGTAACACTTAGGCAATTGACTAATAAAATAAATTACACATAGATGACAGGAGTGATCGGGATGCAGGCAAGATTGTTACTGGAGGACGGAACGCTGTTCAGCGGAAAATCCTTCGGCGCGGATGCTGAAATGACCGGAGAGGTTGTTTTCAATACAGGGATTACAGGATATCAAGAGGTGCTGAGCGACCCGTCTTACTGTGGACAGATCGTGACCATGACGTACCCTTTGATCGGGAACTACGGCATCACGCGGGATGACTTTGAATCCATTCGACCATTTGTCCACGGATTCGTTGTTCGTCGTCATGAGCCTGTTCCTAGCAACTGGCGTGCAGAGTACAGTGTTGACAGTTTATTAAAGGAATACGGTATCCCAGGGATCAGCGAGATTGATACGCGGATGCTGACCCGAATTATTCGTCACTACGGTACGATGAAAGGGATTCTGACCACTTCAAACAAACCGGTGGAAGAGCTCAAGGAAATGCTCGGCGATACGACGATCGCTGAACTCCGCAACCAGGTGGCAAAAACCTCTACGCCGCAAATGTTTACAAGTCCGGGCTCCAAGGAGCGGATCGTTCTGGTTGACTTCGGTGCAAAAAGCGGAATTCTGCGCGAACTGACTTCCCGCGGCTGCGATGTGATGGTGGTTCCGCATGACACGACGGCTGATGAAATCCGCAGACTTCACCCGGACGGCATTCAGTTGTCCAACGGCCCTGGGGACCCGAAAGACGTTCCGTACGCGGTCGACATGGTTAAAGAACTGCTTGGCGAATATCCGATCTTCGGCATCTGCCTTGGCCACCAATTGTTTGCACTGGCTGCGGGCGCCGATACCGAGAAGCTGAAATTCGGCCACCGCGGCGGGAACCATCCGGTAAAAGAGCTTGCCAGCGGACGCTGCTACATCACTTCCCAAAATCATGGATATACCGTAAACGAAGAATCCATCAAAGGGACGGATCTGGAAGTTACGCATATTAACAATAACGATAAAACGATCGAAGGCTTGAAGCACACGAAATTCCCGGCCTTCTCCGTGCAATATCATCCTGAAGCTGCGCCTGGTCCGCACGACAGCAGCTATCTGTTCGATCAATTCCTTGAGATGATAAGAGACCATAAACAGAATGAAATCCGGAAACCGCGCCAGGCGGTTCTGGCCGCAGCCGTGAAAGGAGCTCATTAATATGCCTAAAAATGATACATTGAAAAAAATTCTCGTCATCGGCTCCGGTCCGATTGTCATCGGGCAAGCAGCGGAATTCGACTACGCTGGAACACAGGCTTGCCAAGCATTAAAAGAAGAAGGTATCGAGGTTGTGCTGATCAACAGCAACCCGGCGACCATCATGACCGACACAAACATGGCGGATAAAGTATATATCGAGCCGATTACGCTCGACTTTGTTACACAGATCATCCGTCAAGAGCGTCCGGACGGTTTGCTCCCGACGCTTGGAGGGCAAACGGGCCTGAACATGGCAGTTGAGCTTGCACGCGCCGGTATTCTGGAGCAGGAGAATGTGAAGCTGCTCGGAACGCAGCTGGAGTCCATCGAGAAAGCCGAAGACCGCGATCTGTTCCGTGATCTGATGCGCGAACTCGATCAGCCCGTACCGGAAAGCACCATCGTAACGACTCTGGAAGAAGCGCTTGATTTCGCGAATGAGATCGGTTATCCGGTGATCGTGCGTCCGGCATACACGCTCGGAGGCACCGGCGGCGGTATTTGCGCAACCGAAGAGGAACTGCGCGAAACGGTGAGCTCCGGACTTCGCTACAGCCCGATCACACAATGTTTGATCGAGAAGAGCATCGCGGGAATGAAAGAAGTCGAGTATGAGGTTATGCGCGACGCAAACGATAACTGCATCGTGGTATGTAACATGGAGAACTTTGATCCGGTCGGCGTTCATACCGGCGACAGCATCGTCGTGGCGCCAAGCCAAACGCTGTCCGATCGCGAGTATCAAATGCTCAGATCGGCATCGCTGAAAATCATCCGTGCCCTGAACATCGAGGGCGGATGTAACGTGCAATTCGCGCTGGATCCAAACAGCTATCAATATTATGTCATCGAGGTAAACCCTCGCGTCAGCCGCTCTTCTGCCCTTGCTTCCAAGGCAACGGGTTACCCGATCGCGAAGATGGCAGCAAAAATCGCGATGGGTTACACCCTGGACGAGATCGTCAACCCGGTAACGGGACAGACCTATGCTTGTTTTGAGCCTACGCTGGACTATATCGTCAGCAAAATTCCACGCTGGCCATTCGACAAGTTCATCCATGCTAACCGGAAGCTGGGAACTCAGATGAAGGCCACAGGCGAGGTGATGGCGATTGGCCGTACTTTCGAAGAATCGATCCATAAAGCGGTTCGCTCTCTGGAGATCGGCGTGCACCGACTCTACTTGAAAGGCGCGAACGAGCTGAGTGATGAAGTGCTCCAGCAGCGTCTGATTAAAGCCGACGATGAGCGGATGTTCTTGATCGCGGAAGCATTCCGCCGGGGGTATGGACTTCAGCAGATTCAGGACCTGACGAAGATCGACTGGTGGTTCCTGGACAAAATCGAACGCCTGATTAAGTATGAAGAGCACATTCGCAGCGAAGCGGCACTGACATACGAAACGCTGTACGAAGCGAAGCGGCTCGGTTTTACGGATCGCGCTATAGCTGAGCTGCGCGCGGAAGGCAATGCCAGCACGCACACAACCGAGGAGTCGATCGGATTCCTGCGTCGCGAGCATGGATTGCGCCCGGTTTACAAAATGGTCGATACTTGCGCGGCGGAGTTTGAAGCAACGACACCGTACTACTACTCGACGTACGAAACCGAGAATGAAGTGATCGAATCCGCCAAGGAGAAGGTCATCGTACTGGGCTCCGGACCGATCCGGATCGGTCAGGGAATCGAGTTCGACTACTCCACGGTGCACGCTGTATGGGCGATCCAGAAGGCGGGATACGAAGCAGTTATCATTAACAACAACCCGGAGACCGTCTCCACTGACTTTAATACGTCGGACCGACTCTACTTCGAACCGCTTTTCCTCGAAGATGTCATGAACGTCATTGAGCAGGAGAAACCGATCGGTGTCATCGTACAGTTTGGCGGGCAGACAGCTATTAACCTCGCTGAGCCGCTGAGCAAGGCGGGCGTGAAGATTCTGGGTACCAGCTTGGAAAGCATTGACGAAGCCGAGGACCGTAAAAAATTCGAAGCGCTTCTGTCCAGACTGGAGATTGCTCAACCGAAAGGAAAAACGGTAACTTCGGTTGATGATGCTGTAGAAACCGCGCAATCGCTGGGATATCCTGTTTTGGTAAGACCATCTTATGTACTCGGTGGACGCGCCATGGAGATTGTATACTCCGACAGCGAACTGCTGAGTTACATGAAAGAGGCGGTTAAGATCAACCCGGATCATCCGGTTCTGATCGACCGTTACATGATGGGTAAAGAAGTGGAAGTAGACGCGATCTGTGATGGCGAGACGGTGCTGATTCCAGGCATCATGGAGCATGTAGAACGCGCAGGCGTTCACTCCGGCGACTCGATTGCGGTATATCCTCCTCAGTACTTGTCCCAGGATCTGAAGGACAAGATTGCGGAAATTACGATCAAGATTGCCAAAGAGCTGAATACACGCGGACTTGTTAACATCCAGTTCGTTATCTATAAAAATGAAGTGTACGTAATCGAAGTAAATCCGCGTTCTTCCCGGACGGTTCCGTTCCTGAGCAAGGTCACAGGCATCCCGATGGCCAACCTGGCAACACAGGCGATCATGGGCGGCAAGCTGAAGGAGCTTGGATACGAGGAAGGCATGTGGCCGGAAAGCGAACATGTATCGGTTAAAGTACCGGTGTTCTCCTTTGCTAAACTTCGCCGCGTTGAGCCTACCCTTGGACCGGAAATGAAGTCTACCGGTGAGGTTATGGGCCGAGACGTGAAGTATGCCAAAGCGCTGTACAAAGGTCTGATCGGTGCAGGCATGAAAATTCCTTCAACAGGAGCGATCATCGCTACCATCGCAGATAAGGATAAAGCCGAAGCTGCAGCACTGCTGAAAGGCTTCCATAAGCTTGGCTATAAAATCATCGCAACAGGCGGCACGGCAGCAGCATTGAAGGAAGCGGGCCTTGATGTGACCACCATTCATAAGCTGTCCGAGGGAACGCCGAACATTCTGGATATGATCCGCACAGGTGAAGCCAACTTCGTCTTTAACACATTGACCAAAGGTAAAACGCCGCAGCGTGACGGATTCCGAATTCGCCGTGAAGCGGTTGAAAACGGTGTGGTATGTATGACCTCGCTCGATACGGTTCGTGAGCTTCTGACGATGCTGGAGACCATCAACTTCTCCTCTGAAGCAATGCCGGTTGTTTAATCGAGAAGGAGGGGTATAGATGAGCGCCAGCTACAATGAAATGGCGGGCCGCCTGATGGTGGCCCTGGATTACCCGGATGCCCAGCGCGCAAAAGCATTGGTGCAGCAGCTGGAGGGCATCCCGTGTTATATGAAGGTCGGCATGCAGCTGTTCTACGCAGCCGGTCCGGATTTTGTCAAGGAATTGAAAGCAAAAGGTTATTCTGTATTTTTGGATGTGAAGATGCATGATATTCCGAACACGGTAAAAGGCGGGGCGAACAGCGTAACGCGGCTGGGTGTGGACATGTTTAATGTCCATGCCGGCGGCGGGGCTCTCATGATGCAGGCGGCAAAAGCCGGGGCGGAGGCCGCAGTGGCGGACACCCCGGGTCTTGCCATGCCTACCATCATTGCGGTAACCCAGTTGACTAGTACGAGTCAGGATGTCATGAATAACGAAATCGGTATCCCGGGCTCGGTAGAAGATGCGGTCGTACGATATGCGAAGCTGGCTCAGCAAGCCGGGCTGCATGGCGTCGTCGCTTCATCGCTTGAAGTGGAGGCCATAACATCCGCATGCGGACAAGCGTTTAAGACCGTTATACCAGGTATTCGTCCGGCCGGTGCGGATATCGGAGACCAGGCACGGGTTCTTACACCAGGGGAAGCCATCCGCAAGGGCAGTCATTATCTGGTTGTCGGCCGCCCGATTACGGAATCCCCGAACCCGAGACAAGCAGCAGAACAGATTATTGAGGAGATGATTCAAGCATGAGTACACTCGCGAATATTCCACATCAGATCGCATCTTACTTGCTGAAGATTGAGGCCGTTTCCCTTAGGCCCCATCAGCCGTTTACATGGACGTCGGGAATTAAGTCCCCGATCTACTGTGATAATCGCTTGACGATGTCTTTTCCCGAGATTCGCGACTACATTGCTGAATCGTTCGCAGCCGTCATCCGGGAGCAATATCCGGAGGCCGAGGCCATTGCCGGTACGGCCACAGCCGGGATTCCGCATGCGGCCTTTGTATCCCAGAAGATGAATCTGCCAATGTCTTATATTCGGGACAAAGCAAAGGGCCATGGCAAGGAAAACCTGATCGAAGGCTTGATCAAGCCCGGTCAAAAGGTGGTTGTGATCGAGGATCTGATCTCCACGGGCGGCAGCTCGCTAAAAGCGGCGCAAGCGGTCAAGGATGCAGGTGCGGAGCCGCTGGCGGTATTGGCTATTTTCAGCTACCAGCTGGATAAAGCAGTGCAAGCCTTCGCCGAAGCTGGGATTCCGCTGCAGAGCTTGTCCAACTACGGAGCGCTGATTGAAGTTGCGCTATCCGAGAATCGGATTCAGGAACAGGATGTGGAGCTTCTTCAATCCTGGAGATCGAATCCTGCTTCCTTTGGTGTGTAAACAACGTATACAAGCTAGGATAATCCGGCTGTCGCCTTTGTGAGTTATCGCAGAGCGGCAGCTTTTTTATATTCCAAAGCCAAAGATAATCCCCGGAGGATGCCGGGTTGACAGCGGATGGCTGGATCGTTACATTAGGACTGTACGCGGCTGCAGCCAGCTATCGGTGTCCTTATGCTTATATAGAAGGGATTTAGTCTAACAGATGAATGCAAAGAAAGAAGCAGTGCTTGAAGCCGGGAAGCGGTTGTTCATGGAGCAGGGGATTTTGCAGACGAGCATGGAGCAGATTGCCGAAGCGGTCCCCGTTTCCAAAATGACGATTTATAACTACTATCAGAGCAAAGAGGGCTTATTGGAGCATGTGGTGGACCGGATGGTCGAGGAGCTCATGGCGCTATACCGTGATATTATGGATCAGGCAAAAGATCCGCTTGAGGCGTTAAAGGTCTTTTACAGGGATCAGGACAAATTTTCGGCGTTGGTATCCCAGAAATTTGTGGCGGATCTGGCCAAATTCCCGGAGCAGATGGACAAGCTGCTTCAATTCAACCAGAAATTCGTTGTTCCGGAATTCGAAATGCTGATCTTTAAAGGCCAGCAGCTTGGACAGATACGGAAAGATATCTCTCCCCAGGTACTGGTCGCCTTCCTGACTTTCATCAAGGAATTTACGGCACGGACCGAATGGTACCATGGTTTGGGAAGCTTGAACGCGGTCAGTGAACAGCTGATGACGATTCTATATCACGGAATTATCCAGCAGGAAGATCCGACTAATCTAATATGAGTATAAGAACATTCCAGAGGTGATTTCGATCCGGGAATGTTTTTTTTATAATTTTATTGATGAATCGTTTGAAGATCGGCTGATTTGGGTATATGTTCCTATAAATTTAGGGCCACGACTTGGTAGAGGGGAAGGAGACGTCTCACCTATAATAGTAATGATAACCTCAGATTTAAACACAAAATAGGCGGGACTGACCGTAAGGAGGAGAGATCTTTGGAAGTTTCATCCAGGATCAAACTGACCGGCAAACAATTCTTTGTACTAACCGGCATCGTCGGTGCGCGGGCTGTCATTGGGTTAGAGGACCCTTTTCGCGGAACGCTGGCCGAGGAGATGCCTGTAGAGGTGGCCAAGATTGAGCAGGAGCTGCAGGAGAAAGGATTGATCGATACGGCGGGTAACGAGCCGGTTCTTGTGCAGGAACTGCTGGAATACATAGAAGTATGCAGCCGGACCCTGTTAACGATACATATGAGGGTGTCCGGTTCCGACGAAGCGCAGAAGGAGTGTTTCATTTATTACAGCTCAAGTCTGGTTGTAAGGGCCGATATTGAAAGCGGGCCTGACGGAGCGAGAGTCTATGTGCTGGAAGCGCTGGGAACCCCTTCGGAGGCTTGGCTTAAAATCATCAGTCACCTGCAGCTGGAGGATAGGAAGAACCGGGATACAGCTCCATTGGCTATGCCTAAAGGCTGGTTCCAGCAATGGATGAGTGCCGAGCAAGGGGAGCAGGAGCCTCGGAAGTATTTGCTTGCACAAGGCTACCCGGAATCGGTCGTTTCCGCCTTGGCCGAAAGCGTCAGCCATCCAGAGAGATATGCAACCTTCACAGCGTACTATTGCCCGGATCTGAACTGTAGAATACAGGGAATCGAACTGTTGAGAGGACAGCATTCCAACTGGCTGATTCGCAATGAAGGCGAAGAGGATCAAATTTGGGGCGCCACGGTAACGGAAATTTTTCGGGAGCTTGGCGCGGTCATTGAGCGCATTAAGTGAGAAAGGGCTGCATCATGATCCTGTACTTTCAAGTTATACCTTCTCGATCAACGATATGGAGGATTAGTTATGACTAAAATACGTGTGGTACCTGACATGCTGAACCAGCAAGGAGCAGCGTTATCTGATATTGCACGAGAAGTTCAGCAGCTTCAGGAGCGCATGCAGCAGCGTATCCAGAGCATGTCCTGGGAGACGCGTCATCGTGCCCAGGTCGAACAGCGCCTGGCCCAATGCAGGGCCGCTTGCCAGTCGGTGGTTAGCCGTCTGGAGCAAAATCGAGGGCAGCTGGTGAAAAAGGCGGGTGATTTTTCGCAGACGGATCAATCGCTCGGCAGCAATCTCAACTTCGGCAAGCAATCGGTTGCCCAGGTTAGTCCGCATCTGCTGCTTCAGGCGAGTCTGGCACAGAACGGGAACAAGAACACGCACCCGCCCGTGACGGCAGCGGGGGTTGAATTCAATGCGCTTGCGCCTTTCGGCGGAACGGCGGATCAATGGAAGAGTAATCCGCTAGCGGCCGCAGGGGTATTGTTCGGAACGGCAACGGCATCGGGTACGATGTACAAATACTGGGATATGTACCGGAACGGCTTTGGCGTGTGGCTTGAGAAAGACAAGCTCGGCAATATGCGAGCCAATGTGACGAACGGGATGCTGGCTAATATCCGCAAAAAATCCTATGCCGAATACAACTGGCGGAATCACCCCCGAATCCCGAAATACGTCCTACCCGGCGCGGCTGTTAAAGACTCGCTAAGCTGGAAGGGCGGTAAACTTGGTTATGCAGGCATCGCCATGCAAACGGTGGGAAATCTGGTGACGAATATCAACGAGAACAAGAGCGGGGCAAAGATAGCCGGAGATGCTGTAGTTGATGTGGGTGTCGGTGTGGGTACCGTCGTGGCATCCGCTGCGGCTGGCGCTAAGGCAGGCGCGCTGATTGGGACAGCAGTGGGCGGTCCGATTGGCACCCTTGCGGGTGCGGCCATCGGTTTCGGCGTATCGGTGGGTGCTTCCTATGTTATGGACGGCATCAAGTTTACGGATTTTGACGGGGACGGGAAGAAAGATACCGTAACCGAAGGATTGAAAATGGGGGCGGAGAAGATAGGTTCAACGATTGCCGGATGGTTCAAATAAAGGGAGTGTCATGGATGAGCGCAAAGATTTCAGAGGAAGAACAGTTTCATTTCCGGCTGATCCCCGCCGAGCAGATACGGGGCGGCATCGTTTGTTTTTTATTCATTATGCTGATCCCTGCGCTGGTCACGCTGGCAGCGCCGGTGATGTCGGTATATATGTATGTGGCTGCGGCGGTGTGGGTGGTTATGCTGCTATGGGGAATTGGCCTGAGTGCAAATCCGTACCGGTCTGAGGTCGGTTTTGTGCTGTATTTGGGAATTTACGGACTGGCTCTGGCGGTCACTTGTCAGATCGCTATCCTCAAAATGATGTATGACATGGCCGGAGTTGAATCGATTCTATATGGGCTTAGTTCGGCAGCGGTGATGCTTCTGCTTCTCCTTGTGTTTTATGTGCTGCATTTTAGAGCGCTGCAGCAAGGCACCTACCAGTCTATGGAGCGCAATGGCAGCGTCGGTAAAGCGGGCAAAGCGGCCTTACTGTTTGCGGCTATAGGTTATACGGCTTATTACGTCGTGGTGGAGGTAACCGGCGATCTCGGCGGATTTGTAATGGGCATGGCGGCTTTTTCCGTGTTGTTGATTCTCGGTCTGTACATGGCCGTTGTTTTCATTCATCGGTATATGTTCATCCAGAACAACATGGATAAGCTAAAAGCTCATTATCCCGTATTGGGATTGCCGAAGGAGCAGCGGAACGCCGCGTTTCTGAATAAAATGAATCAGGGACGTACGCCTGCGGCACCGCACCGGAAGAGCAAGAAAAGGAGAGGGTAGTTATGACGCAGCAGCTGCTGCCAAACGGATCGATTGTCATTTTGAAAGAAGGCGAGAAGAAGCTCGTGATCTATGGTCGAAAGCAAATTCTGGCGCTTGATCAGCCGCAAATGTTCGACTATTTAGCTTGTCCATATCCGGAAGGTTATGTCAGCCCGGAGTTTGCCTACGTCTTTAATCATGAGGATATCCAGGAGATTATATTTACCGGTTACCAGGACGAAGAGGAAGAACAGTTTCAGATCGTACTGGCTGAGACGAAGCCTACATAACAAACGAGAAGATACCTATAAAGGGAGGAGTGAGGTAGATCCATGTCAGGACGCATAGAGGTATCCCCCGAGGAGCTGCGCCGCGCTGCGGCAGACATTCGAAGCGGGAGTGACTACGGCGGAGAATTGGTCGCCCGATTGTCCCAGGTCATTGAAACGTTGAATGCCGAATGGGAGGGCGTTTCCCAGCAGCGGTTTCGTACGGAGGCCGAGGAGACAAAGGCGCAGCTGATGAATTTCATCCAGATGATGAATTCGATGGAGCAGGAGCTTATGAGCATTGCCGCCCGGTTTGCGGAGGCTGACGGCCAATAGGCGCGGTTTACCTAAGGTGACAATCAATCGTATCCGTATCACGATGTGGTAAGGGTATGGCTGATTGTTTTTTTATCGGGAGATCGTGAAGAAGTTTATTGATCTGTGTTTTTTTTGTGGAAGAATGGACATAATATGACAGCATTACATTATCATTCGGGTAAGGAGTCGCATAGGATGAATTGGGTATATTACGGAAAGCTGTATACAAGCAAATTTCAGGCAGGGTGCTTTGCTAAACGTTTGGAGCAGGATGGCTGGCTGTTCGGGTATCATGATCCGCGGATGGTGGAGGTTTACCGTTCCAAAAAGGGCCGTTATGGCGTGCGGTTTATGCCTTGAGGAAATTCCATTAAAACAGTACTTGACTTGATGTAGGGTTATGGTGTATATTTATTCTTGTCGCTGTTTGATACAGCATTGACGCGGGGTGGAGCAGTTCGGTAGCTCGTCGGGCTCATAACCCGAAGGCCGCAGGTTCAAATCCTGCCCCCGCAACCAATTTTTAAACGATGTATGTATGACGTCCTTATGTTTATGTGTACATGTATGTTCAGGGCCCTTAGCTCAGTTGGTTAGAGCGGTCGGCTCATAACCGACTGGTCGGGGGTTCGAGTCCCTCAGGGCCCACTTTATCGAAAACCCTTGCGATGCAAGGGTTTTTTGCTGTTTATAGGGCTGTTTAGTTGCATGAAAAACTATGGTGAAGAAGTAGGGAACTTTGATTTGCTAACGCATTTGCTAACGGCAGCTATTTATCCACAGGATCCAGAGATTAAAATGACTTTTCCACTTAAAGCAGCGTTACCGAAATTTGGTGTTCCTAAGTAACAGTGATGAGTTGATCCCTGCTCTATCTCCAAATCCAAGAATAGCACTTAAGTAAGGTGTTCTTGAATACTAAGGAATGCTGCGAAAATGACACCCTTTCTATCGTTAAAAAAATACTTTTAACCTAAGGGTCATTTCTTTGGCGCCGTTGAATGATTGCTTTTTCCCTCTTTCGTTTTCAAATTTATATAGAGAAGAATGCTCCCAAAGAAAGATATTTCAACTGCACCAGTAAAAATCCGCATTAAATGTGTTTCTTTGAAATCAAATAAGATATGCCCCATACAGTATAAAGCCGAAAGAACCATAACCCATCGAAGTATTGCTTTTTTCATCAGTAGTCACCTCTTATTTAAGACAATTATACTTCAAGCAGTAGAACAACTGTCTTTATATTTTATTAAATATCGTCCGAAACATCCCTGACGTCGTCCATTTTCAAAATTTAACCGCCCCCGGATTGTCGGATTGTCGGATTCAAATATTCAAAAGTTTTGTCCTCACCCGTTACAAGAGAGCGACTATCTGTATTAAAAACATACAGGACCAATTAGTGTTAATGTTTGATTTGGAGTAGGCCCTAAAAGGGCATTAATAACATATTGAGATATGTTAGAATATCAACTAGATTGGAGGGACTATCTATTTGAGCATTTTGCATAATTCGAAAATTGACGTAAAGACAACAGGATCCAATAAGGATCAAGCTTATATGGTGGCTCCATTCTAAAAATGGACAGACCTGCAGAATTTTGCCGTTTCTATTTTTTAAACTGCTATTTTGTCTATTTTTTAAACTGCTATTTTGTTCTTTTTACC